>JANMIX010000093.1:0-4943 GCA_031376015.1 Acidimicrobiia bacterium
CAACTGCCGACTGCCGGGACCGGCCGGTACCGACCTACGCTGCGCCCCGCATGCTCGCCGTCATCCCGTACCACACGTTCCCGACCATCGGCCTCGGCCCCTTCGAACTCCGCACCTTCGGTCTGATGGTCGCGCTCGGAGTCGTGTTGGGGGCGTGGGTCGCCGCCGCCTACATCGAGACGCACACCGGTGTGGTGCGCGACGAGACCTACCGGCTGGCCATGCGCATGGTGCTGGGCGGCATCGTGGGCGCCCGGCTCACCTGGGACCTCTCGCACTGGTCCGAGATCCACTCGCCGCTCGATCTAATCGCCATGTGGAAGGGCGGCCTGCAGTTCTCCGGGGGCTTCATCGCGGCCGTGATCATCGGTATGCCTGTGTTCCGGCGTTGGGCGAAGGCGGTGCGCTGGTCGAACCTGGACGGCTACGCCCTCGGTCTCACCATCGGGCTGGCCTTCGGTCGCGTCGGCTGCATCTCGGTGGGCGAGCACTTCGGCGGCGAGTCCAACTTCTTCCTGGCGGTGCGCTACGAAGGCGGCTCGGTGCGCGAAGACCACCTCGGTGCCATCCCCCTCACCAAGGGGCTCACCTTCCACAACACCGCCATCTACGAACTGCTCTACCTGCTGGTGCTGTTCGCGGTCCTGTTGATCCTCTCCCGCCGCCGGCCCGCGCCCGGCACCCTCATCGGCGTGTTCTGCCTGTACTACGGCGTGACGCGCGGCCTGTCGGATTTCCTGCGGGTCAACGACGAAACGATCCTCGGCCTCACCGGCGCCCAGTGGATGTGCGTCGGTCTCATCCCCACGTCGATCTGGATCCTCAACCGGGTGCGTTCGGCGACCGCGGGCATGGCGCTGCGCGAACCGGCCACTCCCGACGGCGGTGCTGCACCTGAGGTGGGGGTCGCCGATGGCGCTGACGAACCCGCCGAGCCCGGCCGGCCGGTGGCGACGGAGTCGAGCGACGATGCCACCACGGTGCCGCCGGGCGAGTGAGGTCGGAGACCGAGGTGTCGGGAGCGGACCGGGTGGGCCGCCTCAGACCCGGTCGGGCACGAGCCTGACCATGGCGGCGATGGCCTTGTAGGCCGCCTCGGCCGGGCCCAACTCGTCGGGACGCAGCAGGTTGGCCATGATGCGCAGGACCCACTCCATGAGCGACCGGCTCTGCATGCCGACCCGGGTCAACTCGTTCAACAGCGTGGGGTTGCCGATGACCTTGGCGAAGAGCCGGGCCACCTTCCAGTACAGGGCGTACTCGGCGTCGAGCAGCGCCGGGTACTGCTGCAGCACCATGCCGTCGCCGGTGGCGATGGCCTCGTCGATGAGGCCCGCCGCCATGCGGCCGGTCTCGTAGGCGTAGTCGATCCCCTCGCCGTTGAACGGGTTGATGGTGCCGGCGGCATCACCCACCAATACCCACGTGGGCCCCACGTTGGGGGAGATGGAGCCACCCATCGGGAGGCGCCCGCCGGTCGGCGCACCGCAGGCCCGGTCGGGATCGATTCCCCAATAGGCCGGCGCGGTGGCGGCGAACTCGTTCATCAGGTGTGAGGTGTTGACCGACTTCCAGTCACGGAAGGTGGACAGCAGCCCGATGCCCACGTTGATGGTCCCGTCGCCGACCGGGAAGATCCAGCCGTACCCAGGTAGCTAGTTGCCGGCACGTTCGCGCACGTCGAGGGCCGATTCGATCCACGGCTCGGCGTGCAGCGGCGATTCGTAGTAGCCGCGGATGGCCATACCCTGCGGGTAGACACGGTTTCGGCTCACACCGAGTGCCCGGCCGAAGCGTGAATTGGCGCCATCGGCCACCACCACGTAGCGGGCCTCGATGTCGGTGGTCTCGCCGCTGGCTTTGGATTTGACCGTGGCGCCCCGCAGCAGGCCTGCCTGCAGCAGGGGACCGACCGCCTCCGTGCCCGTGCGCAGCTCGGCGCCCGCGGATTGAGCCTTGTGCGCCACCATCGCGTCCAGGTCTCGACGGCGCACGACGTAGCCGTAGGACGGGAACACCGGGTGCTCCGGCCACTTCAGCTCCAGGGCGATGCCATGGGCGCAGGCCCGCAAGCCGTCGTAGCGGTGGAAGCGGGTGAGGTCCTCGCCCAGGCCCATCTCCTCGAGCTGGTGCACGGCCCTGGGGGTGAGGCCGTCGCCGCAGGTCTTCTCCCGGGGGAAATCCTTGCGCTCCACCACACAGACCGAGCGCCCCGCACGAGCCAGCCAGTAGGCCGTGGCCGCCCCGGCGGGACCGCCGCCCACCACCAGAACGTCGTAACGGGTCGCGCTCAAGAGACGTGTCCGGACGGGGAGGGGTGTCGAATCATCGCGGGCTCAACATGTCAGGCCACACGCTAGGGCTGCGAAACGGCGGTGCGACTCTGACGCACCCGCTCGAAGAGGCAGCCGAGGTCGGAGTCGCCAGGTTCAGCCGGAGGCCTTGCCCTCGGCGTTCAGCGGGGGTTCGGTGCCCTCGGTGATGGCCACCAACTCCTCTTCGGGGGGTCCACCGGCCAGCACCTCGCGCTCGTAGCGCACGACGAGGGCGATCTCCAGATCGGTGAGCGAACCGCCGTTGGCCGTGCCGAAGGCCGGCATGCCGCCCTTCTTGGGCTTGTTGGTGGCGCCGTAGGTGTTGCCCGGCCATCCGGCCGAGCCGAGGTGCACCCAGCGGATGTGATCCTTGAACGAGGGCCATGTCTTGAGCACCGCCCCGTCCTGGAACGAGGGGCCGACACCGCCTTCGCCGTTGCTGCCGTGGCAGGCCACGCAACCGGCCGACTGGTAGAGCGCCGCACCCTGGGCCAGCGGGCCTTCCGCGGTGGCGGTCGGGGTCGTCATGGTGTTGGCGTAGATGAAGCCCCAGACCGGCAAGAGCAACAGCACCGGCATCACCCAGTAGGGGATCTTGGGGCGTTCCTTGTAGGCCCGGACATGCGGCGGATCCGGCGGCGGGGGAGGCGGCGGCGGGGGGGCGGCGGCGGCCTGGGTGGCCGGGGTTCGTTCGGTTGCAGTGGCCGGCGTGGCGGCGCCCGCAGCGACCTCCACCTCACCGCCGGCGGCAGGGGCCTGGGCCGCTTCGCTGCGGCGAGCGCGCGAGCGGGCGAGCAGGTGCTCCGGGATCTCCGTCATCGAGGGGGAATCTAACCGCAGGTGACCAGCGCAGACCAAGATCCCCGAGCCCACCGCCACGACGGTGGGATCCCGCCGGAGATGTGTCCGGTCATCGAGGATGGTGCTAGACCAATGGACCGTTCACCGCGGCAAGAGTGGCCGTCGCCGCGTACAATGTGAGAGATTTCACGAAGTCATGTCGCCGCCGGTGAGCGGCCCGGACCCAGGAAGGAGGCTTCGCCAGCTTGGTTGCATTCCTGTTGTCGTTCCTGGTGGCGCTGGTCGGCATCGGCGCCATCGTCGCCTTCGGCAAGCGCCGTCCTATCGGAGCGCCGCTCTCCTGGGGTGAGGCGATCGCCGCCGCCACCTTCGCCTTTGCCTTGATGTTCTGGGCCTATGGCGTGGTCCCGCACCAATGGCTGCAGTACGCCAACAACGAGCTCGAGTGGAACTCCGGCTACATCCTCGTGCGCAGCGGTCACTGGGAGCTCTTGGGTGCCCCGCTCCCGCCCTTCGACCTCAACTTCGAAAACCTCTCGCACCTGATCGTCGTGGGCATCTACGGCTTCTTCCTCGGCGCCCACGTCGCCATGTTCTCCCTGTGGCAGGACCGGGCCAAGAAGACCGAAGCCCGCAAGCAGGAGGCGCTCACCCCGTCCACCTACGGCCGGCCGCTCCTGAAGGCCAACTGATCCTGTGGCCAAGACCGACGCCAACCCGCCGATGCCCGAGTTCCGCACGGACTACGTCCTGCAGGAAGTCGACAACGAGTACCTCACGCGTGCGGTCAAGCCCAAGCAGTTCATCCACATCGACCAGTCCGAGTGCATCACCTGTGAGGGCTGCGTCGACATCTGCCCGTGGAAGTGCATCCACATGGTGCAGGCTGATGCCATCGTCGAGGCGGTCGACACCGAGCAACCCGGTCTCGACCCGGCCGACAACTACCTGTTCCTCATCGACGACGACGTCTGCACCCGCTGTGCGCTGTGCGTCGATCGATGCCCCACCGGCGTGATCATCCTGGGCAAGCTCGTCGACGCCCCGGACGCCGGCGATCCCCATCAACGCACCAACACCCATGGCTACGGCTATGGGATGCGGTTGGGCTGAGAGCACCCAGGAGAACGCTCGTGGCCAAGACGATGCCGAACCGACCGACGCCGCAGGAACGGGTGTCCAAGGTGACAACCTCCATGCAGGGGTCCCAGGCCTGGAACTCCATCTTCCGTCCCGGTTCCATCTTTCGAAAGGGCTACAGCGACAGCCCCCGGAACCGGTCCTACGTGATCATGAACTCGGTGCTCTACCACCTGCACCCGGTGAAGGTGAAGCGCCATGCCGTGAAGGTGAGCTACACGCTCTGCCTCGGCGGGCTCAGCTTCTTCCTGTTCATCCTGCTCACGGTGACCGGCATCTTCCTGATGTTCTTCTACCGGCCCACCGCGGCGCAGGCCTGGCAGGACATCGCCAACCTCCACACGGGGGTCACCTTCGGGTTGCTGGTGCGCAACATGCACCGGTGGGATGCTCACCTCATGGTGATCTCGGTGTTCCTGCACATGGCCCGGGTCTTCTACCACGGCGCCTACAAGCCGCCCCGAGAGTTCAACTGGGTGATCGGCGTGGTCCTGTTGATGCTCACGCTGCTGCTGTCCTTCACCGGCTACCTGCTCCCGTGGGACCAGCTGGCGCTCTGGGCCGTCACCGTCGGCACGAACATGATGGGCTATACGCCCGTGTTCGGGTCCCAGGTGCGCTTCGTGCTGCTCGGCGGGGTCGAGATCGGGCCGGCGACGCTGCTCCGATGGTACGTCCTGCACGTGT
>JANMIX010000142.1:0-2622 GCA_031376015.1 Acidimicrobiia bacterium
CGGTAGCGCCGCCACGGGTCGTGGCCCAGCACGACCTCGGGGCGCAGTTCTCGGATGCAGCGGGCCACGGCCTCGCGCTCGGAAAGACAGGAGCCCAACTCACCGTCGACCCAGCCGAGGAACACCACCTCGCCGGTGGCCCCGAGACAACGCGCCGCAGCGCGCTGTTCGTCCTGGCGGGCCGCGATCAGCGTGGCGGTGTCCTCGGCGGGATCCCACGATCCCTTCGACCCGTCGGTGCACACCACGTGGTGCACGACCGTGCCCGCCGCCGCCCACTTGGCCAGGGTGGCCCCACACCCGAACTCGATGTCATCGGGATGGGCGCCGATGGCCATCGCCACCGCAGGTCGGGGCAGGTCGATGTTCACGGCTGCCCGGTCTCGAGGTCGTCGAGATCGATGAGGTCGACGAGGTCGTCGGGGACGTCCACGTCCCATCCCAGGCGGGGGTCGCGCAGCACCCGGTAGGGCAGGGCCAGGCGGTCGGCCTCGGCGCGGTGGCGGGCGAAGGAACCGGCGCCGTAGGCGAAGCGGAAGCCCACGAAGGTGGGCACCACCAACACGTTGGTGCCGTCGTCGTGGCGGTCGGGCACCAACGTCACCCCCGCGTGCCCCGCCAGCCGCGACAGGTCGTCGGCGAGGGGCAGATCCGAGTGCGCCACGATGACCTCTGCCGCGCCCTGTTCGGCCAGGCGATCCACGCCGTCGGTGACGGCGCCGTTGAGGCCGCGACCCGGGGCCCACACCACCGCCGCGCCGTGGTCGGTGGCGAAGGCGGCCACCGCCTCGTCGTCGCACACCACCGTGACGGGCAGCGAGCCCGCCGCTCGCAGCACCCGCTCGGCCATGCGTCGGGCCAGCGCCTCGCGCTGGGCGGGGCCGAGGGAGGCGGCCAGGCGGCCCTTGGCGCCCGCGAACGCCTTGATGGGAACGAGCACATGGGTGGCGAGGATCGGCGAAGTCTACGAGCGGGGCCGAACCTCCTACGCTGCGGGCCATGTCGATCCGGGTCGCAGTCATCGGGGCGGGCTCCTGGGGCACCACCGTCGCCCATCTGGCCGCCCACAACTCGCCTACGACGCTGTGGGCGCGTCGTGAGGAACTGGCCGAGCAGATCAACTCCAAGCACGTCAACGTCGACTACCTGGCCGGCTACGACCTGCACCCCGATCTGCGGGCCACCACGTCCTTGCAGGAAGCGGTGAGCAGCGCCGACCTGCTGGTGATCGGTGTGCCGTCGCACGGGTTCCGCACCGCCATGGAGGAACTGGCGCCCTACGTGCGGCCGTGGATCCCGGTGCTCAGCCTGTCCAAGGGGCTCGAGCAGGGCACCCGGCTGCGCATGACCGAGGTGGTGCACGAGGTGCTGCCCGGCCATCCGGTGGGCGTGCTGACGGGACCGAACCTGGCCAAGGAGATCCTGGCCGGCCATGCCGCCGCCGCGGTGGTGGCGATGTCCGACGCCTTCATCGCCTCGGAACTGCAGGACGTGTTCGCCACCGAGGTGTTCCGCGTCTATGTGAACCACGACGTCATCGGCTCCGAGGTGGGCGGGGCCCTCAAGAACGTGATTGCCTTAGCGGCCGGCTTGGCCGACGGCCTCGGCGCGGGTGACAACACCCGCGCCGCCGTCATCACCCGCGGCCTGGCCGAACTCACCCGGCTCGGTGTGGCGATGGGCGGTGACCCGATGACCTTCTCGGGCCTGGCCGGCATGGGCGACCTCATCGCCACGTGCTCCAGCGTGCAGTCGCGGAACCGTTACGTGGGCGAGCAGTTGGGCAAGGGACGCACCATCGAAGAGGTGATCGCCGAGATGAACCAGGTGGCCGAGGGCGTGAAGTCGTGCCGCACCGTGCTGGAACTGGCGACGCAGTACGGCGTGGACATGCCGATCGCCTCCGAGGTGGTGGCCGTCTGCCACGAGGGCCGCAGTGCAGCCGAGGCCTACCGGGGTCTGCTGCGCCGCAAGGTCCTCCACGAGCGCGACTGAGGTGGCCATCCCCGCCCCCACCGCCGGACGGGTATGGCCGCGCTGGTTCGTCGCAGCGCACCCGGACCCCGATGCGCTGGCCTCGCCCGCGCTGCTGCCCGCCAACAGTGATCCCCGCTGGACGAGCCTGGGCACCCGTGACCGCGCCCCGACGGCGGTGGTCGACGGCCGAGGGTTGCTGGCCGGTTCGACGGGTGGGTGGTCGCTCGACTGGTGGGTGGGGGCCGAGGACGGATGGCATGTGCCGGCACTGGCACCGGCCGGCCGTGTGCACCAGCAACTGCGCGAGGGCACGCCAGTGGTGGAGACCTCGCTGCGGATCCCCAGCGGGCTCGCCTGGCAGCGCGTGGCCGTCGTGGCCGGACCTGACGGCGCCGAGGTGCTGGTGATGGAGATCGAGAACGCGTCGCCCGTGGCGGTGGCGGCGGCGCTGTCGGTGCGGCCCTACGGGGTGGATGGCCCCGCCGCCGTGCACCGGATCGCGTTGGACGGCACGACCGTCACCGTGAACGACCGCGACCGGTTGTGGTTGCCCCGTGATCCCGGCGATGCCGTCGGCTGTGCGGGCGGTATCGACAGCGCCACCGAACTGTGGGCGGGGGCGGGCACCGAGGGCACCCGCCGCTT
>JANMIX010000169.1:0-12054 GCA_031376015.1 Acidimicrobiia bacterium
CCGGCGGCGGCTGCCTCCAGGGCCGAGGTGGCGGTGGCCACCTCCAGGTAGGACGCGAGGGCGAACACCTCCGCCCCCGCCAGCACCGCTCGCACCCCGTCGTGGTCGGTGCGGGCGACCCACGAGAACCGGCTACCCAGCTGCTGCCGGCCTCGGCTGATCGTGGCCTCGGCGTGCCGGTGGTGAAAACCCTCGGGGCCGATGAGCACCAGACCGATGCCCTCCATCCCGGCCACCGCCTCGACGAGGCCCCGCTGGTTCTTGTTGGCCTCGATGCGTCCGGTGCAGGCCACGACGGCCCGGCAGGGGGCTTTGATGCCGGTGGCGCCGCGGTGTTCTCGGGGCTCGCGGGGCGCCGCAGGGACCCAGTCCTGCACCCACAGCCCGGTCGGTACCTCCACCGCCTGAGTGGGGCGTGGCGCCCGGAAGGCGTGACGCAGGACCGCGGTCTCGGCGCGGCCTTTCACCACCACGAGATCGGCCGCTTCCAGGACCCGGCTCACGCCGCGGGAGTGAACCCGGATGCTCGCTTCGCGGCGGGCGGCGCTGAGGGCGAGCACCAAGTCGCCGGCACGCCGCACTGCGGTCAGGTCGTAACGACCGAAGATCGGCGACACCACCACCTTGGCGTTCGGCCAGCGGCGCCGGACTTCGCGCTCGGCTCGGATCAGTTGGCGGGGGAGTTGCGCGTTGTACAGGTGCACCACGTCGAACGCCTGGGCCGGAGCGTCGGACAGCGTCGCCGCGATGGCCTCGACACCCGACCGGCGCAAGCCCTCCACCAGACCGTGCAGTTCGACCAGGTCGCCTCCCAGAAGAACCGCATGGTTGTCCCGGAGCACGTGGAGCGCACGCAATGCCGGCACAGCCGCAGGACGCTACCGGCCCCCGGTACTGTCCGCCGGGTCATGCCTTCCGTCCTCTGGCTCACGGCGTTGCCGCCCGACCTCGCGGGAGGCGGTGGCCATCTGCGCCAGGCGCATCTGCTGCGGGCGGTGACACAGCGGGCGGACACGACGCTGGTGGTGGCGGGCCGCCTGCGCGACGACGTGCTGCGGGACCGACTGGCGCACCTCATCGAACTCGACGTGGGGCTCGATCCACTTCCCACCGGGACGTTGTCGAGGCGGGCGGCGACGCTGCACCAGACCCTCGCCGACAGCCAGCCCCTCGAGGTGGCACGACACGGCACCGTGCGGTCGTTGATGCGGCTCGTGCTCGACCGGCATCAGGCGGATGTGGTGGTGCTCGAGTGCGCCGGGCTGGCTCCGCTCGTGCCCGACCAGCGCCACGGTCGATGGTCGCTGAACCTGCACAACGTGGGTTCGGTGATGGCCAGCCAGGAGTCGGTGGTCGGCACCGGGCGACGGCAACGGTGGCTGCATGAGCGCGAGGCGAGACGATGGCGCAGCTTCGAACGATGGGTGGCTCAGGCCTTCGATGATGTGGTGGTCGTGAGCGACGAAGACGCGCGTGCCTTCGGTTCGCCGGTGCGGGTGACGCCCAACGGCGTCGATGTCGCCAGCTATGAACCCACGCCGTTGGGCGCGGACCCTCGGTTGGTGTTCACCGCCGCGCTCTACACCGGGCCTAACGTCGACGGCATCCGCTGGTTCGTGCGTGAGGTACTGCCCGTGCTGCGCCGGTCGATCCCCGCGGCGCAACTCGACATCGTCGGTTCCGCGCCCGTGGCTGAGGTGAAGGCGCTGGCGTCGCAACCCGGGGTGCACCTGCATGCCGACGTGGCCGACGTGCGTCCCTTCCTCGCCGCGGCACGCGCCGCAGTGATCCCACTGCGCATCGGTTCGGGAACGAGGCTCAAGGCGCTGGAGGCCATGGCGGCGGCGCGGCCGGTGGTGGGCACCCGCATTGGCCTCGAAGGGCTGCACGTCACCGACGGGATCGATGTGCTCATCGCCGACGATCCCGCGGCCATGGCCCAGTCGCTGTACCGGGTGCTCACCGACGACGCCGCGGCGACTGCCCTGGCTACCGAAGGGCGCCGCCTGGTCGAGACCCGTTACGACTGGGCTCCCATCGCCGCCGGCTATGCGGACGGCCTGCTGGCCGGCCTGACGTGACGGCTCCGACATCGGGCCCGCCCGAGGTGTCGGTGATCGTGCCGGTGCGTGACCGGCGCGAGTTGCTGGCGCGGTGTCTGGCGGCGCTGGCCGGGCAGGACCATCCCTCCTTTGAGGTGGTCGTGGTGGATGTCGGGTCCACCGACGGTTCGCTTGACGACGCCCTGCGGTTCGCCGCCGCCGACCCTCGCGTGCGGGTGGTGCGCAACACCGGGTCCGGTGCGGTGGCGGCGCGCACGGCGGGGGTGGCCGAGGCGCGAGGCCGTTACCTCGCCTTCACCGACAGCGATTGCGAGCCCGACCCCACCTGGCTGCGCAACGGCACTGCCCATCTCACCGAGGGGGCCGCCGCGGTCGGGGGTCGCACCATTCCCACGGGGCCGCATCACCGCCGTGAACGCACCCTCTACGTCATCGAGGACCACGGGCTGTATCCCACCTGCAACATGCTCTACCGCCGCGACGCCTATGAAGCCGCCGGCGGGTTCGATGCCACCGCCGCAGACCGCCTCGGGTTCCGCCAAGGGTCGCACCTGCGGGGACTCGGCTTCGGGGAGGACACGCTGCTGGCCTGGCGGATCGCCCGCACCGGTCCGCTCGTGTTCGACCCCGACGTCCTGGTACGTCACGCCGTGCTCCCCGCCGATTCCCGCGATGCGGTGCGTCGCAGTTGGGCCATCGGCGGCTTCCCGGCACTGGTCCGCGAGGTTCCCGAACTGCGGCGCACGTTGCTGCGCCACCGGCTGTTCCTCGCCACCGAGCGGCGCATCCCCTTCGACCTTGCGTTGCTGCTGGTGTTCGTCCGCCGGCCCCGGCTGGCGGCGCTGGCCGCACTGGTCTGGGCGGTGCCCATTGCCCGCCGATCGTGGCGAGAGGGGGGCGATCCTGCCCGCCGGGCCCGCACCGCCGCGGCGGACCTGGCTGAGGAAGCAGCGGGCGCGGTGGCGTTGCTGGTGGGCAGCGTGCGCACCCGCACCCCGGTCCTGTAGCGGCTGCGCCTACAGCAGCGCCGCCTACAGCAGCAGCGTGCGTTCGCGCACCGACGCCCTCGCCATGACCGACACCTCGTAGAGGTCGGCGAGCAACTCGAGCGGCAAGGTGACGGGCCACGAGCTGCGGTCCGGGGTGAGGGGAATGGTGATCGTGCGGCGGTACAGCCAGGGGGACACCGTGGCCAGGGCGCACAGCAGGCCGAGCCAGGGATGCCCGATGGCCAGCAACCACAGTCCGACGACTGCACCGGCGAGGGCGGCCAGTGCCATCGGGTGCTCGGGGCGCAGCCACCACCCACCGAAACGGGCCCGGGCGTGCGGGTGCTTCTTCACCACCCGCACGAGGTTGCCGCGGCGGCGGGCGTCGCGCAGGCGGCGCCGGTACGACGAGGCCAGCACGGCGTGGTGCACCAGCGCGTCCTCGGCCAGCGCCTCGGTGCCCCCGGCGTCGAGCACCCGCAGCGCCAGGTCGCAGTCCTCGCCGTAGGCCATGCGGAACGTCTCGTCGAACCCTCCGGCCCGCTCCAGGGTGTCGCGCCGGTAGAGCATGTTGCAGGTCTCGTAGTAGCCCGAGATCCCCACGGTCTCCACCGCTCGGCTGAACGGGCCCCACGCGTCGCGAGCCGCCGGATCGGGCACCGTGCGTCCCTGCACCAGATCGGCTCCGGCGGCGGCGCGCATCAATGCGGCCAGCCATCCCGGTTGGGGCACGCAGTCGTCATCGGTGAAGGCCACGAACTCGGCCCGTGCCTCGCGCCACCCACGGTTGCGGGCCTTGGCGGGGCCCCCGTTGCGTTCCTGGCTGACGTGGCGGAGCCAGGGGTAGCTGGCCTCCAAGGATCGCAGCACCTCGGTGGTGGCATCACCGGAGGCGTCGTCGACGACGATCACCTCGAACGGCCCGGGCAGGCCCTGGGGTGCGGCCAGCGCTTCGAGCGTGCTGCGCAGCATCTCGGGTCGCTGGTAGGTGGCGATCACCACGCTCACCACCGGGGTGCTCATGAACGCACCTCGACCGGCGGGCTCACGATCCCACCTCCACCGGTGTGCTCACGAGCCCACCTCCACCGGCGGGCGCTCGGGCGGGCGGCCGTGGGCGAAGCGCTCGGCCGCCGCGGTGTGCCAGGCCTCGAGGCGGTCGGCCACGTGGTCGGTGGTGAGGCCCGCCGCAGTGCGCAGTCCGGCGGCTGCCAGGCGTGTCCGCAACTCCGGGTCGGCGGCCAGGCGGCGCACGGCGTCGGCCAGTGCCTCGGGATGCTCGACGGGGATCCGCAGGCAGTTGTGGCCGTCGGCGAGGAACTCCGCCGAACCGCCCGTGGCGGTGGCGATCACGGGGGTGGCGCAGGCCATGGCCTCCAGCGGGGTGAGCCCGAACGGCTCGTTCCAGCGCACCGGGAACACGAAGGCATCGGCTGCCGCGTAGATCGCCGCCAGATCGGCGCGCTCGGCCAACGAGAAGCGGACGCGCTCGGTGAGCCCGAGTTCGGCCACCAGATCGTGCAACTCATGCAGGTGTTCGTCGTCGCCGCGGCCCACGATGTCGAGGGTGGTCTGGTCATCCAGCAGGGCCAGGGCCCGCACGGCGATGTCGAGGCCCTTGCGCCGGTCGATGCGTCCCACGCACAACAGACGGCCGTCCCACGTCGGCCGTGGGGTTCGTGCGCCGATGGGGAAGTCGTCGGTGTCGATGCCGGAGTAGGTGATGGTGGCGTCGGGGAACGAGAAGGGGCTGCGCCTCGACGCCGCCAGGGTGTCGGCGCTCGTGAAGCAGGCGACGCTGCCGAGCGTCACGTCCTCGAACACGGCGGGCAGCCCGGTGACGCGCTCCACTGCTCTGGCCAGCCGGCGCCGGTTACGCCAGGCGCGGGTCCAGGGGTCGACATCGGCTGCGTAGCGGGCCCACTCGTCGCACACGACGAAGACCATTGGCACCTCACCCCGCGCCAGGGTGCGCAGCACGCCCATCGACAGGGTGCCCACCCCCCACACGCTGACCACGTCGGGACGGGACGAGGCGAGGGCCCGGGCCAGGGCGGCCTGGTTGGCTCGTTCCCGCCGGAACCGCTGCGGCCACGACGGGGTCAACAGGCGGTGGTCATCCCAGTAGAGGCGCAGGTCCCGGTGCACCCCGCCATGGCGTTCCGGCGCGCCGGGGACCACCAAGAGATCGCTGGTGAGCACCTCCACCTCATGGCCTCGCGCCGACCAGCGACGCACCACGTCGTGGCACATCTGCTCCAGCCCCCCGTAGTGCTGGGGCGGGTACATGGTGGTGACGACGAGGATCCTCATGGCGGGTCTGGTAGGTCGAGGGGCTACGGTACCAGCCCGTTCCCATGGGTCAGCCTGCCGCGCGCGTCGACATCATCATGGTCACCTTCGAGTCGGCCGGGCTGGTGGCCGAAGGGGCGCGACGGCTGCTGGCCTCCGAAGGGGTCGAGGTGCGCCTGCTCGTCCACGACAACGGATCCCGGGATCGCACCGTCGAGATCCTGCAGGCAGTCCCTGGCGTTGATCTCACCGCCGGGCGGCACAACCTGGGGTTCGCGGCGGCGATGAACCAACTCCTGGCCCGCACCGACGCGGAATGGGTGCTGCTGTGCAATCCGGATGCGTGGCCGCTCGAGGACGTGTCACTGGCAGGGCTCGTGGCCGCCGCCCGAGCGCATCCCGACGCCGCCGTGGTCGCCCCGCAGTTGCGAGCACCGGATGGCACCGTGCAGCACTCGACGTTTCCCTTCCCCGGGCCGTCGGTGGCGGCGCGTTGCCTGGTCGGTTACCAGCGCTGGGGGCGGGCCGGCGCGGCGCGGCGCCGTCTCGTCGGTGCGTGCGATCACGACTCGCCGGCCGAGGTCGAGTGGGCCATCGGTGCGGTGTGGCTGATCCGCCGTGCCGCGCTGGCCGACATCGGCCCGTTCGACGAACGGTTCTTCCTCTACGGCGAGGACATCGACTGGTGCTGGCGCGCGCGCGACCGGGGCTGGAAGATCCGCTTCGAACCGGCGTCGCGCTTCGTGCATGTCGGTGGGGCGTCGGCCGCAGCCACCTACGGAGAGGCGGTGACGCCCGCCCATCTGGCCAACACGCACCGCCTGCTCCGCCGGCGTCGGGGTCGCGCCGTCGAGGTGACCTACCGCACCCTGAACCTGGCGGCGACGGCGCGACTGTGGTGGCAGGCCCGGCGCGCCGGCGACCACGCCAGCATGCACCGGTGGCGGGCCGAAGCGCGCGCCGCGCTGGCAACGGTGCCGGCGGTCGACGCCCCGCCCGAGGGTGCGCGCCGGTGAAGGACCCCTTGAAGGTGGCGGTGGTCGTCCCCTACCCGTGGACCGAGGTCCTCCGCGGTGGGGAGCGTTACGCCCGCGACCTCGCCCTGCAACTACAGGCGCGTGGCCATCAGGTCGAGGTGTTGACCACGCACGTGTCGAAGCGGTTCGACACCACCCAGATCGATGGCCTCACGGTGCGCTTCGCCCCGCGCTTCGAACGGGCCTGGCAGCGGCGGCGGGATCTGTCCGCCATGCAGACTCAGGCGATCTCGGCCTTCGCGCTGGTGCTGCGGCATCGCTACGACGTGGTGTGGGCCTTGACCCCGGGCGGCGCGTGGGCCGGCCGTGCGGCGCGCCGGGCCACCATCTACGCCGAGATGGGGATGCCGACCATGGAGTGGCTCGAAGAGCGCAAGGGCGGGGTGCGCCAGTACCGGTCGGTGCTGCGCACGGCCAGCCAGGTCACGGCCATGTCGGAGGCGGCGCTGGCAACCGTGCGCGAGGCGTCGCCCCGGGCCCGGCGCCCCCCGGTGGTGGCCTACCCCGGCGTGCACCTCGGGCAGTTCGAGCTCGATGGTGCGCCCCGCATCGGGCCTCCCCGGCTGCTGTTCGTGTCCGACGCGTCCATCGGCCGCAAGCGGTTGCACCTGCTACTGGAGGCCGCCCTGGTGCTGCAGGACCGTCACCCCGGTCTGGTGGTGGAGGTGGCCGGCCCCGGCGACCCCATCGGAGCGATCACCCACCTCGGCGAGCGCGGCGACGCGGCGCGAGCCCTCATGGATCTCTCGGGCCCCCATGCGCTGGCCGACATGCCCCGCGTGTATCCGAAGGCCACGGTGACGGTGCTGCCGTCGATCTTCGAGGCGTTCGGCATCGCGCTGGTGGAGTCGCTGGCCTGCGGGACGCCGGTGGTGTGTGCTCGGGCTGGGGGCATGACCGAGATCGTCGACGACGACACCATCGGCGCCACCTTCGAACCCGACGACGTCGACGACCTGGTGCTCGCCTTGGACAGGGCCATCGCTCTGGCCGCCGATCCGGCTACCCCCACCCGCTGCCGGGCTCATTCGGTGCGCTTCGCCTGGGAGCACGAGGTGGGGGACGCCCATGAGCGTCTGATGCGCTGGGTGGCCGAACACCCGACCTGATGCGGCTCCGGTGTGGCCTCTCTCGAGGACCCGGTCGCTCGCCCGTCGTTCGGGCAAGGACCAAACGCCGGTTGGGTCTAACGGTGGTCTAACGGGGCCCGCTCGTGCCGCGGAAGGCGATGAGGTGGGAGCGGCCGTGGTGAAGGCTGCGGTGCAACAGGCCGCGGTGACGGGCCTGCATCACCAATCCCTCGATGTCGAGGGCGTGGTGGGGGTGAGGGTCATCGGGCAGGTCCTCGAGCAGGTTCACCACCACCACCGCCGCAGTGGCAGCCAGTTGGTCCAAGAAGGCAGGGGGATCCTCCACGTGCTCGATGACGTCGAAGCAGTAGGTCAGGTCGTAGCCGGTGGGCAGTTCACGGTCGAGGTCGTAGACGCGGGCCCGGCGGTGGCGCCGGCGGGCGAGGCGCCAACGCAGGAAGGCCGTGCTGGGGTTGTCGAAGTCGGCGAAGTCGACCCGGTAACCCTCGGCCCGCAGTCGGAGGCCATCCGCGCCGATTCCGCAGCCGTAGTCGAGTAGCCGGCTGCCGGGGGCGACGAGCTCGCGGATGAGGCGGCGGTACGGGGCCTTGGTGCCCGAGAGCCCGAAGATGGTGAGGTCGTAGAGGTAGGCCTTGCTGGTCCGGTAGAAGGTGGCCTCGTCGGGGGCGGCCTCCAGTTCGCGGGCGACCTCGTGGACGTGGTGTTCGAGATGGCCGGGCTCGAAGTCCTCGCCCAGGTAGGCCTGCAGTTCCTCGAGGTCCTCCACCCCGTCCCAGGCGTCGTAGAAGACGTTGGCGAGCCGCTGCAGGTAGTAGGCGTTGGCCTCGCTGCGGGCCCGCACGGCCAGCTTGGGGGCGAACCGTGCCGGCACCCGGTCGACCACCTTCGTCCACCGTTCGGAACGGGGTGCCAGCGTCTCGACGTGGTCGATGCGGTGCCGGAAGAACGGCTGGAACCACGGGTGCCGTTCGACCATGCGACGCTCGCCCTCGGCGATGCGCCGGAACCGCTGCTCGATGCCCGACCAGTCGTAGTGGTGCAGGTGTTCCACCAGCGCGCCGGGCTCGTAGCGCAGCACCATGCCCGCCTCATGGAGGCGCCACCCGAGGTCGGCGTCCTCGTACGCGAAGGTGAACGCAGGGTCGAAGCCGCCCGCCTGTTCGAACAGAGCCCGGGGCAGCGTCACGTTGCAGGAGTAGAAGCGGCCCCACCCGGCGTCGGTGGATCCGGCGGCGTGCTCGGCATCGAGAGCGGCGTAGTCGAACTGGCTGGCCGACCATTCCAGCCAGCGGGCCAGCCGGTCGCCCGCCACCTCGGGATGCCAGACCACCCGCCCCAACACCGCGGTGCGCGCCGCGATGTCCGGGCCCGTGCCGGACGTGGTGTCTCCGGAGATCGCGTCGTGGGCGGCGGCGTGGGCGTGCAGGTGGGCGTCGAGCAGGCCCGGGGTGGGCAGCATGTCGTCGCCAAGGAACCACAGGTAGGGGCGGCGGGTGGCGGCGACACCGGCGTTGCGGGCGGCACCGGGCCCGCCCCGGGGCACCTGCACGATCCTCGTGGAACCGGCCAGCCATTCCGGCACGAACTGGTCCTCGCCGTCCACCGCGATGATCACGTCGAGGCCGGCAGCGCGATCCGCCTCCAGCGCCCCGAGGGTGCGACCGAGGAGATCCCACCGGTCACGGGTGGGGATCACCAGGGTGATGTCCTCCCGGCCGGGACCGTTCACGGCACCGGTTCGTCGCGGAAGTGTTCGAGGACCACGGCGGGCGATCCCCCGGCCAGGCAGTAGCCGGGCAGGTCGCGGTTGACCACCGAATTGGCGGCCACCATGGCGTGGGGGCCGACCGAGGCGACCACCACCGAGCCGGCCATGATGAAGGTGTCGTCGTCGATGTGCACGGGGCGGTAGTTGTAGCCCTGCTGGGCGATGGGCACCTCGGGGTCGCGAAAGCGGTGGGAGCCGTCGGCAATCAGGCAGTGGGCGGCGATGGCGCACCCGTCGCCGATTGTCACCTCGGTGGTGCACTGAATGACGGCGCCGTAGGACAACACGGTGCCGGCCCCCACGGTCACCTTGCCCTGGCCGGAGATCTCGATCACCACGTTGTTGCGCACGTGCGAGCCGGGTCCGATCTCGAGGGTACCCGCCTCCGGGAGCCACAGGTGGAAACCGCGACCCACGTGCACGCCGGCCCCGAATCGCACGGTGGCGTGGCCGTGGGTCATCCGGATCGACGTCTTGCGCAACCACGAGGTGATCAGCGATCCCTCCCCGTGGGAGAGCCGCCAGGGGATCCGCTTCAACGAGGGCATGGCCCGCTCAAGTTAGGCGTCGCCGCCGCGGGTCGCCGTCCACTGGATGCTCGGGGCCGCCGCTGCTGGTGGGCACCGCGGCGCACTAGAGCGGCTCCAGTCCGAACAGGTCATGCAGGGCGACACGCTCGGTCCAGCCGGCGAAGTGGCGCTCGGTCCACCCACGTTCGAGGACCATCGTCCAGTAGAGGTCGGGTCCGAGCAGGAGGTAGAGCGCGTCGGCGGCGTGGCTCCTGGTGACGCCCTTGCGTAGCGGCGCCTTCTTGGTGAGCGCGTCGACGAGGCCGATCATGCCGTCGTGGCGGAGTTGGAGGCTGCGCTCCCACACCTCGCCGGCTGGATCGCCCGCCACCTCGTGGAAGGCCGGGATCATCGGCGCCACACGTCGGGAGATGGACAGCACGCCCCGGCAGATGTGCCGCACGGCCTCCCGGGCATCTGTGGCCGCGACGGCCGCGAGGTACCACGGCTGCATCGGCGGCGGCAGGTTCTCGTCGCCGAGGACCGTGCGGTCGTGGACCGCCTGGAACAACTCGTCCTTGGTGTGGAAGGTGAAGTACAGCGTCTGCACGGCGACACCGGCGCGCGCCGCGATCGCATCCATCGTCGTGGCGCGGTAGCCGTCGCGGCAGAACAGGTCGTACGCGGCGTCGAGCATGCGCCGGCGGGTGGCGGCTGCTTTCTCCCGCCGCGATTGACCCTTGACACTCGCCATCGGGTCAGGATACTAATGGCAATCACTAGTGGTCGACACTAGCGATGGCCGCTAGTGAGTACGCTGGTGGTTGGGCGAGTGCAGGGCCCTGGTGAAGGCCACTGGGGTCGTTGGATGCGAAGGGGGACAGATGAGCATCGGAGTGGCTTGGGGTGCCGGAGATCAGATCGAGGGGACGCCGTTCCGGCTGGTCGTGCCCGGCTCGGAGACGAGCGGGCACGCAGTGGTGTTGACGGTCGACATGCCTCCGGGCTTGCACGTCGACCCGCACGTCCATGACGACGAAGATCAGATCAACATCGTCGTGTCGGGGCAGGTGCGGTTCCGTATCGGTGACGGGGAGACCGTGTTGGGCTCGGGCGGTGTGTTGCTCATGCCGCGCCATGTCGAGCACGAACTGTGGAACGACACCGATCAGTTTGCTCAGGTCATCGAGGTGTATACGCCGCCTGGGATGGAGCAGAAGTTCGCGCTGGCCGGCGCGGCTGCCATGGCGACCGGCCGAGGCCTCGCGACCGCCGACGAGTACGCCGCCAGCCGCTCGAGCTGACCCAAGCCGACGCCGCGACGCACGGTTTGGGTCACCAGTGCTCTGGAGCGCATCCAGCGTATAGAGGCTGTCAGGAGCACCGACCAGCAGATTTCGTCGTCGAGACGGGCAACTCAGGGCTGACGCTGGTGGCGCTTCGCCTTGTACTCGTCGACCCACGCCCTGGTGCTGCGCCACTGGCCGTCGTCGCCCTTCTGGGCGCGCAGCCGGCCTCGGTTCGCCGCGACACGCAGCGCTCCCTCCGTGAGGTCCTGGTCGGTAAGCGCGGTGAGGGGGACGAGCCGCTTCGGCCCGGCGACAGCGGGGACCACGAAGCGGTACAGGTTGTCGAGCACCGCTCGGGCGAGCAGCTCGCCCAGCGGTCCGTGGTCACCGGTGTCGGCTGATCGGAGCGCGCGTAGGTAGCGAGTCCGGTCGCGCAGATAGATGATCGCCGGGGCGTAGCCGAGCCGGAGCAGCAGGAGGTTGAGTAACAGCCGACCGGTGCGCCCGTTGCCGTCGAGGAAGGGGTGGATCCGCTCGAACTCGCTGTGCACGGCTGCGAGGCCTTCGATCGGCCGTTCGAGGCCCCGAAGCTTGGCGACGCTTCGCGTCCAGTCGCGCATGGCGGCCGGAACCTCCGGCCATGACGGTGGGGTCATGCCTCCGGGGAACGGGGCGATCTCATGCTCTCGAAAGCTGCCCGGACGTTCCTTGCCGGTCGCGTTCGGATGCGGAGCCACGTCCCAGACGGGTCCAAGCGCCATCATGTGGACGTGCCGCACCTCGGTAAGCGTGAGCAGTGAGCCGTCGGTCCAAGGGCCGGGCTCGAGGGCGTGGCTGTAGACCCAACGGGCGGCATCGGCATACCCCCTGACCTCCATGTACTCCTTGAGCTCCTTGTCACCGACGGCACGGCCGTCGCGCAACAAGACCTCAACCTGGCGGAGGACGAGGGTGTTGCCCTCGATCGCCGTGGAGTTGTGAGCCTCCCGATACCAGATCGTCGTCCAGATGTCCTC
>JANMIX010000189.1:0-2566 GCA_031376015.1 Acidimicrobiia bacterium
GGTTCCGGCCGATACGGAAACCTTGATCCTGGTTGCGCCCAGCCGTCTGCCCGGTCTCGACACGAACCTCCTCACGAACGTGGCGGCGCGGTCTGACGTCAAGGGTGTGTTGCTGCCCATCGATCAACGGTCCACCACCCAGACGGCCCTGCAGAACTGGGATGCCAACCCCTGCGATGTCGGCCTGCGCAACAAGGTGGTCAACGAGATCCTGCGGATCATCGCCGATGCCGTGGGCACGAACGGCACCACCACCAACCTCCGCCACGTGGTGGTGGTCGGTGGCGACCGGGTGATCCCGCAGGGCGCGCTCGTCGACGGCAACACGCTCGGCCGGGAGACCGGCCACGCCCCCGAGATGATCTATGCCGACGCCAACGGAGTTCCCAAGGCCAACGCCGTGGCCGCCGCACTGGCCGGCGGCTACTTCCTGTCGGATGACGTCTACGGAGGTCTCGCGACCTTCAAGAGTGTCGACGCCGGCTTCGTGCCGGTACCCATGCTCGCGGTCGGCCGGGTGGTCGAGACTGCTGATGAGGTCAACGGTGCCTTCAACGCGTTCGTCAGCCGTAACGGCATTCTGACCCCCTCGAAGGCCTTCACCGCTGGGTACGACTTCCTCTCCGACGGCGCCCAAGCCATCGACGCGGCGGTCCGTGCCCGGGTGGGCACCGCCAACGCCAACCTCCGCCTCGAGGACTGGAACGCTCAAGACGCCGTCAACGGCATCAACGGTGCTTCCGGCGGCTTCATCTCGGTGAACGGTCACTACGACTCGACCCGGATGCTGCCCGCCGTGTCGGGTCCCGGTACCACGGGTGGCGATCTGCTCTCCAGCAGCGACCCGCGTTTCGCCAGCACGCTGAACGGCGCCGCGTTGTTCACCTCGGGATGTCATGCCGGTCTCGGTGTGCCCGACCAGGTGTCGTCCAATTCGCTGCTCACCAACGACTGGGCCCAGGCCGCCGCCAAGAAGGGTGCCCTGTTCGTGGGGAACACTGGCTACGGCTACGGCGACACCGACACCGTGGCTGCCTCCGAGCGGATCTTCGCCGATGTCGCCAACAATCTCGCCGCCGAGACGATGACGGCGGGCCAGGCGATCCTCTTCGCCAAGCAGACATACCTGGGCAGCCAACACCCGCTGAGCGCCATGGACCTGAAGGTGGTGGGTCAGGTGAGCATGTTCGGCCTGCCCATGTACCGCCTCGGTGCCGGGGGTGAGGCTCCCTCACTGCTGGCAACCGCACCGGCGGCTCCCGATGCCGACGCCACCCTGTCGTTGACCAGCACGGCCACGCCGACCGCCGGCGCCGACGGCACGTACTACACCGCCACGGCCCCCGGGTGGGGCAACGGCCCGCAGGCGACGCTCGACCGCCCGCTGTCGTGGAACCTCTACCAGGACCTGCCGGCCGGTGCACCGCTGAAGGCGGTGGTACTGGAATCACTCACCACGACCGACCGGCCGGCCACCGATCCGGCGGTCTTCACCCCGGTGTCCGACAAGGCGTTGGTCTCGCCGGATCGGCCGATCGACGATGTGGTCTTCCCGGTGCAGTTGGTCGACCGTCGCGGCTACGCGACCCCCACCGGGGGACAGACCGAGCGCGTCATCGTCTCTGCCGTGCAGTGGCACCGTGACAGCAGCACCGCCGCAGGCCTGGTGGTGCCCCGGGTGGTCAACGCCGCCACGGTGCGAGCCGTCCGTCGCAACGACAGCGACTTCACCCCACCGGTCCTGCAGTCCACCAAGGGCTATGTGGTGCCGGGCAGCAACCCGACCGGTGTGGTGGACGCCATCGTCGCCGGTGGTGCGGTGGAGGGCTTCGTGCTCTACCGCACCGATGTCGATCTCGACGGCCAACCCTGGCGGCGGGCCAACTTCGTCGACCTCGGCAACGGTCACTTCGCCACGACGTTGGTGGGCCTGCCTGCGGGGGCGACCCGGGTTCGGGACTACATCCTGCAGTTCGGTGACGCCGGCGGGAACTGGCTCTTCAGCGCCAACAAGATCACCGGCTTCCAGGCCGACTCCATCGTGGTCGGCGGGGTCGGCCCCGCCTCGCTGAGCGCCTCGCGGCCGCCGGATGTGGCCGGGGTCTACACCGGCTCTGCCCCGACCGCGCTCCTGCAGAACACGGTGGCAGGCGCCGGCTACACCTACCGGGTCAACGGCGGAGCCGTGCAGGATTACAACGGTTCGATCGCCATCCCCGACGTGGAAGGTACCCACACGGTGCAGTTCACCGGCACCGACGGGTCGATGGGCGCCTTGATCGTGATCATCGACCGGAGCGGGCCGGTGATCAGGGCGACGTACAACAAGACGCCGGTGTCGGGCACCAACTACTTCAGTCCTCCCGTGACGGTGAGCTTCCAGTGCGACGACGCCGGTTCTGGCACCGCGTCGTGCCCGTCGTCGACGGTGGTCAACTCGTCCCAGACCCTCGACGTGTCGGCGACCGACAATGCCGGGCACACGTCCAACGCGTCCTTCTCCATCCTGGTCGACTCCACGGCTCCGACGGTCAGCGCGTCACTCTCCCCGTCGCCGAACGGGGCC
>JANMIX010000223.1:0-4784 GCA_031376015.1 Acidimicrobiia bacterium
TCTTCATCGAGTTGCCGGTGCACGCGGGTTCGGCGGCCCACCAGGATCAGGCGACCATCGACAACGCCAGCCCGTTCGACGAGGACGCTCCCTAAGCACCCGGCTGCGGCTCAACCGGCCAGGGTCACCTCGACCCGGAACTCGTCGGCCATCTCGGTGGCCAGTCGCTCGATCTTGCCGGCGTCGCGCAGGTCGTCGGCCGCCAACCAGAACGCCTCGAGGACCTCGGCGGGACCGTGCACGACACAGTGCGCCACCTCGGCCTTCATCGACACCTTGGCGTCGGACTTGGCCTTACGCACCATCGCCAGCACATCGGCGGCGACCTGGCGCACGCTCGGGTCGGCGCCGGCCCCCGCCGCTCGCAGGGATGCCGCATCGGGCCACGGGGCTCGGTGCACCGAACCGTCCTGCCACCACGACCACACCTCCTCGGTGGCGAAGGGAAGGAAGGGAGCGAACAGCCGCAGAAGGGTGCTGAGGGCGGTGCGCAAGGCGGCCTGAGCCGACGCCGCCGCCTCGTCGCCGGAACCGCCGTAGGCCCGCCCCTTCACCAACTCGAGGTAGTCGTCGCAGAACGACCAGAAGAACGCCTCGATTCGCTCCAGCGCCTTGGCGTAGTCGTAGGACTCGAGGGCCACCGTGGCGGCGTCGACGACCTCGGCCAGCGCCACCAGCACGGCGCGGTCCAGCGCCTCGGTGATGTCAGCGTCGGGTCCGGGTTCGCCCTGGGAGAGGGCGAAGCGGGAGGCGTTGAGCAGCTTGATGGCCAGCCGCCGGCCCACCTTGAACTGGTTGCGGTCGAAGATGGTGTCCTGGCCCGGACGGCCTCCCGAGGCCCAGTAGCGCACCGCGTCCGCACCGAACTCGGCCAGCAGCGCGGTGGGGTCGTCGGGGGCGTTGCCGGCCGACTTGGAGATCTTCTTGCGGTCGGGGTCGGTCACGAAGCCCGAGATGGCGGCGTTGGTCCATGGCAGCGAGTCGAACAGATACTGGCTACGGACCGCCGTGTAGAACAGCCAGGTCCGAATGATCTCATGGGCCTGGGGCCGCAGATCCATCGGGAAGACCCGCTCGAACAGATCGGGGTCGTCCACCCAATGGCCGGCGATGAGGGGCGTCAGCGAGGACGTGGCCCAGGTGTCCATGATGTCGGGGTCGGCGGTGAACCCACCGGGCCGGTCGCGCTGGGCCTCGGTGTAGCCGGCGGGCACGTCGGAGGACGGGTCGACGGGAAGGGCGTCGGCGGCCGCCAGGAGCGGCTGCTCGTGCCGGACGTTGCCGTCGTTGTCGAGGGGATACCAGACGGGAAAGGGCACCCCGGAGAAGCGCTGCCGGCTGATGTTCCAGTCGCCGATGAGGCCGTTCACCCAGTTCTCGTACCGCACCCGCATGAAGTCGGGCCACCAGTGCAGTTCGTTCCCCCGGGCCAGCATGGCGTCCTTGTCGGGGTAGCGGATGTACCACTGCCGGTTGGTCACGATCTCCAGCGGGCGGGTGCCGTTCTCCCAGAACTTCACCGGGTGCTCGATGGGCTTCGGTTCGCCCTCGAGCTCGCCGGATTCCCGCAGCAACTCCACGATCCGGCGCTGGGCCTGCTTGGTGCCCTTGCCGGCCAGCTCGGCGTAGGCGGCACGGCCGGCTTCGGAGTCGATGCCGTGCGGCGCGTTCGGCACCAGCGTGCCGTCCTTGTCGATGACGGCGCGCAGGTCGAGCTGTAGCTCGCGCCACCACGTCACGTCGGTGGTGTCGCCGAAGGTGCAGATCATGGCGATGCCCGAACCCTTCTCGGGGTCGGCAAGCTCGTGGGCCAACACCGGCACCCGCACGCCGAACAGCGGGGTCAGCGCGTCGGTGCCGAACAGCGGCTGGTACCGCGCATCCTCGGGGTGGGCGACCAGCGCCACACAGGCGGGCAGCAGCTCGGGCCGTGTCGTCTCGATGTGGATCGCCTCACCGGTGCTGGCGGCGGTGAAGCGCAGTCGGTGGTAGGCCCCCGGAAGGTTGCGGTCCTGCAGTTCGGCCTGGGCCACCGCGCTCTTGAAGTCGACGTCCCACAGGGTCGGTGACTCGATGCGGTAGGCGAGACCCCGCTCGATGAGGTCCAGGAAGGCGGCCTGGCTGGTGCGCCGGGCGTGGGCGCCGATGGTGGTGTAGGTCTGCGACCAGTCGACGGACAGACCGAGGTCGCTCCACAGGTCGAAGTACTTCTGCTCGAGGATCTCGGTGATCTGGGCGCACTGCTCCACGAAGTTGCGCCGGCTCACGCCGATGGGCCGGCTCGGCACCGGGTCGGGCACCGTGAAGTCGGGGTCATAGGGCAACGAGGGGTCACACGTGATGCCCAGCATCAACTGCACCCGGCGCTCGGTGTTGAGCCCGTTGTCGTCCCAACCCATCGGGTAGAAGACCTCGTAGCCCCGCATGCGCTTGTAGCGGGCGATGAGATCGGTGTGGGTGTAGCTGCAGGCGTGACCGGGGTGCAGCGAACCCGACACCGTGGGCGGCGGTGTGTCAATCGAGAAGATCTCCGCCCGGGTCTTGGATCGGTCGAAGCGGTACGTGCCCTCCGCGGCCCATCGGGCGCGCCATTTCGCTTCGAGACCCTCCAGGGTCGGCTTGTCGGGAACCGTGGCCATGATGGCGCCGAGGGTAGTGGTCCTCCGGCCGGACCCCCGAACGCGATCGGGGGGTAGCTTGCCGCCATGGCAGAGGGAACCGTGGCCGGCCTCCCGGCGACGCACATGGAGTTGTTCGCGCCGTCGGGGCGGCGGGATCCCCACCCCGCCTACCACCGTGTACGGGCCGAGCGACCGATCTGGTTCGACCCCGCCAACGGGGAACACCTGCTGACCCGCTACGCCGACTGCGAGGCGGTGCTGCGCGACCAGCGCTGGTCGTCGAACCCCGAGCACCTGAACGCCTTCCCCGCCACGGACCCCCGGGCAGGCGGTGTCGGCGACATGACCGGCCTGCGGACGCTGCTGTTCCTCGACCCGCCCGATCACACCCGGCTGCGCCGCCTCGTGTCCAAGGCGTTCACCCCCCGCACCATCGAGCGACTGCGGCCCCGGGTGGAAGCACTCACCGTCGAGTTGCTGGACGCGCGCGTACCGGGCGAGCCCTTCGATGTGATGCCGGGCCTGGCCCAGCCCCTGCCGTTGCTCATCATCTGCGAGCTGATGGGTGTGCCCGTCGCCGATCGTGACCAGTTCCACGCCTGGTCACCCGACGCCTCGAGGCTGCTCGACTTCGGCGACCTCGACGAGGAGATGCTGACCCGCGGCCTGATGGCCATGCTGCAGTTCGTCAACTACTTCAACGATCTCTTCGACGAGCGCCGTCGCCAACCCGGGGACGACCTGATCTCCGCCCTCGTGCAGATCGAAGAGGAAGGCGACGTGCTCACCGAGGAGGAACTGCGGTCAATCGTCGTGCTGCTCTTCGTGGCCGGCCACGAGACCACCACCAACCTGATCGGCAACGGGTTGGTGGCCCTGATGGAGCAGCGTTCGCAGTGGGAGCGGCTGTGCGCCGACCCCTCCGGGCTGGCGGCGGGCGCAGTGGAGGAGTTGCTGCGTTTCGACGGCCCCGTGCATCTCACCGGCCGCTTCGCCACCTGCGAGCTCGAGGTGGCCGGCCAGATCATCGAGCCCGGCCGGCAGGTGGTGACGCTGCTGGCGGCCGCCAACCGCGACCCGGCCCGCTTCGCCGATCCCGACCGGCTCGACATCACCCGGGCCGACAACCATCACCTCACCTTCAGCCACGGCATCCACTACTGCCTGGGTGCGGCCCTGGCCCGGCTGGAAGGGCAGGTCGTGTTCACCGAGCTGGCCCGTCGGTTCCCCACCATGGACTTGGCCTGCGCCGGCGAGGACCTGGAGCGCCGCGAGCACTTCGTGCTGCGGGGATGGAAGTCGGTTCCGGTCACACTCGACTGACCGGTACCCTCCGCGGCATGTTGCGCCTCCACGACTCCGCCACCGGTGAGGTGCACCCGCTGCAGTTGCGCACGCCGGGCAAGGTGTCGATGTATGTGTGCGGTCCGACCGTGTACGGGCCGCCCCATCTCGGTCACGGCCGGTTCTCGTTGGTGTTCGACGTGCTGCGCCGCTACCTGATCTGGACCGGCCTGCGGGTTCGCTACGTGTCGAACATTACCGACATCGACGACAAGATCATCCGGAAGGCCAACGCCGAGGATGTCGAGATGGCGGTGATCACCGACCGCTACGAGACGCTCTGGTATCAGGCCATGTCGTCCCTCGACGTGCTGGCTCCCGACGACGATCCGCATGCGACTGCGTATGTGACCGAGATGGTCGATGCCATCTCCGCCATGCTCGCCGCCGGCGTCGCCTACGAGACCGATGACGGGGTCTACTTCCAGCCCGACCAAGTGCCCGACTACGGGGTGCTGGCCCGCCAGTCGATCGATTCGTTGCGCGCCGGTGCCCGGGTGGAGGCCAACGAGGCCAAGCGCTCGCCCATCGACTTCGCTCTTTGGAAGAAGGCCAAGACGGGCGAGCCGTCGTGGCCGGCGCCCTGGGGTGCGGGCCGCCCCGGATGGCACACCGAGTGCGTGGTCATGTCCCTCGACCTACTCGGCGACGGGTTCGACATCCACGGTGGGGGCCAGGACCTGCGCTTCCCGCATCACGAGAACGAGCGGGCCCAGGCCGTGGCCCTCGGGCACCGTTTCGCCAACCTCTGGGTCCACTTCGGCTTTGTCGTGGTGGAGGGCGAGAAGATGTCCAAGTCGCTGGGGAACTTCACCGACC
>JANMIX010000225.1:0-2423 GCA_031376015.1 Acidimicrobiia bacterium
CCGGCGGCGGATCGCAGGCGGCGATGGCGGCGAGACGCACACCAAGGGTCTCGAGCCGGCCCAGCGCGCCCCGGGGCTTTGTGAGGTTGTCGTGGTGGGTTGCGGCGGCGGCCGCGGCGTCGGTGTCGAGGTCGCCACACAGCCACCGGGCGGCGGTGGCGGCACCCAGCAGGTCGGTGAGTACCGGTCGAAGCGCCACGTCCGGCCCGTCCACGCTCGCTCGCACGAACCGCACGGCGGCACCTTCGGCGGCGGCGCGGTCGACCTCGGCATCGCCCACGAACAGCGCATCGCCGGCGTCGACGTCCAAGGCCCTCAGCGCGGCGAGCACGCCCCGGGGATCGGGCTTGGCCGCGCCGATCTCGCTCGAAGTGATGATGACCTCCAGCAGGTCGGCCAGGCCCACTTGGGCCAAGAGGGCGCGCACCTGATCGGCACCCATGACCGCAGTGTCGGTCACCGCGCCCAGACGGACGCCGGCGGCCCGGAGCGCGGCGAGGGTGAGGTGTGGAGTGCCCAGCGCGGTGACGGTCAGGTCGTCGGTGGGGGTCCCCGGTGCGTTGGCCATGACCAGCGTGTCGCCGATGTCGAAGAGGATGGCGCGGGGTGGGCGGTTCATGAGGGCTCCGAAGGGGCTGGGGTGGTGGCGAGGTCGGCGACGTCGAGGGCGGCGCTCAGGCGGGCCAAGCCTTCTTCGCCGGGCACGGCCACGCGGGTCCATCCTGGGAGGCCGAAGCTCGTGCAGTCGCGTACGAGCACGCGATGGGGTGCGAGCGTGCTGCGGAGATCGGGATGGGCGACCAACAACCAGGGGGCGTCGGCCGCTCGCACTTCCAGGCCGTGACGTGTCAGCAGCGTGGCGAGCCGGGCGCGGTTCTCGGCCAGTCCGGCGGACCAGGCGCCCAGGTCGGTGACCGCCAGCAGGTCCTCGAGCATGGCCAGGGCCAGCGAGTTGACCGACCACTGGGGCCGCCCGGCGCCGAGACGGCGCGCCTGGTCGTCGTCCACCGCCACTGCGTAACCCAGCCGCAGGCCGGGGCAGGCGAACAGCTTGGTGAGCGAGCCCACCACGATGGTGCCGGCATCGCCGCGGGTCCAGGTGCCGGTGGCGAGGGGATAAAAGGCCTCGTCCCACACGTCGACCCGTTCGGTAGGCGCGGCGAGTTCACCGGTGGGGTTGCGGGGGTTGGAGGCCCATCGTGGTCCGGTGCTGCCTCGGGGATGCAGGGCGAACTCGGGCTCGGCCCGCACGGTGCCCCCCACGAGTCCGGTCACCACGGCGATGGCCTCGGCCCCACCGTTGGTGAGCACGACCCGCGACGCATCCACACCCAGGGCGGCAGCCAGCAGCCGGGTCGCGGCCCGGTCGTCGGGGTAGCGGCCCAACGAATCGAGGTGGCGACGGGCGATGACGGTGACCGGAGGGGCGAACGGGTTCAACGTCTGGGACAGGTCGAGCATCTCGGCGGGGTCGATCCCCAGTGCGGCGGCCACCGCCGCGCCGTCGCCGCCGTGAGGGCCGGGGGCCGGGATCGTCGAGATCACGGCAGGCCGCCGGGCACCAGCAGCAGGCCGGCCAGGGCGAGCGTCACGTCGCGCGACAGGGTTATGGCCCGGGCGATGTCGGCGGTGACGGGCGGACGGCCCGAGCCGAGCAGGGGCCGGTGCTCGTGGCGGTCGCCGTAGCGCAGGGGGCCACCCAACCGCAGCCCGAGGGCAGCGGCGAAGGCGACCTCGGCGACCCCGGCATTCGGGGACGGATGCGCGGCGGCGTCTCGCCACACCGTGCGGGCGACCTCGCCGGCGCGGGCCGGGCGCACCAGCGCCACCAGGGCGGCGGTGACCCGGGCGGGCACGAAGTTGGCGACATCGTCGAGGCGGGCGGCGGCCCAGCCGTAGCGCTCGTAGCGCTCGGAATGATGCCCGATCATGCTGTCCATGGTGTTCACCGCCCGGTAGCCGAAGGCACCGGGGGCGCCGGCCACCGAGGCCCAGAAGGCGGGGGCGACCACGGCATCCACGGTGTTCTCCGCCACCGATTCCACCACGGCGCGGGCGATACCGGTCTCGTCCAGGCCGGCCGGGTCGCGGCCGACGAGCGCGGGGAGCAGAGCGCGGGCCTCGGCGAGGTCACCGGCGCGCAGGGCGGTCTCGACCTCCGCAGCGGCATCACCCAAGGCCCGACCCGCCACGGCCACGTAGGTCGCCGCGGTGGTCGACAGGGTCAGGGCTCCGGCCAGGGTGCCCAAGGTGAGCCCGGCCATGGCGTGGGCGGTGCCGTTGAGGCGCCGGTCGGCCCAGAGGCCTCGCTCGACGAACCCGAGGGTGCGACCCAGCACCGCCACCGGGTGCGGCGACAAGGGCAGTTCGCCGAGCAGCCGGTCGGCCAGCAGTCCCACCGCCACCGCCCGGCGCCGGGCGGT
>JANMIX010000440.1:0-1517 GCA_031376015.1 Acidimicrobiia bacterium
GGCCGCGGTCTCAGCACTCGGCCCCGACCCACTCGGCCCCGACCGGCGTCGACGTTGCGACGGCGTGGTGCCGGACGGTCGGGTGCGGCGGCCCACCAGCCACTGCAGTAGGCCGAGACCGATGGCGACACCCGGCATACCCACCACCGCCACCGCGATCACCAGTCGCTGCCGTTCGTCGGTCCAGGGAAGGTCGTGCGGCTTCGGCGGGCTGGTCGACACCGTCAGCAGTTGCTCGGCCTCGGTGAGCCAGCTCATGGCGTTGACGATGAAGCGGCGGTTGCCCAGGTCGTCGAGCAACTCGTTCTCGACGAAATGGCTGTTGCCCACTGCAACCACGCGGGTGCGCACGATGCGGGCGCCGTTGCCCGGCACCCGGTTCTCGCCCGAGTTCTCCACGCGGCTCACGTCCGACGCCTCGGCCACCGGGATGGGCCCGTGGATGTCGCCCGCGGATTCCCGCACATTCCCGTCGGCGTCGAGGTACCCGGCGTCGCCGGTGGTGGCCAGGGCCGACACGGTGCGCCCCAGCAGCGGTGCGTCCTGTCCCAGGAGGCCGGTGGTGACCGACAACTGCACGCTCGGCACGCCTTGCACGATCGGGTGGGCGGTGGGGAAGGACTGGATCACCACGCCGAACGGGTCGCCCTGCACCGAGCGTTGTGGATCGAGCACCACCGCCTGGCTGATGGAGATCCCCCACGGTTCGAGCAGCGGGTTGAGATCGGCGTCCGTGTCGAGTGCCGAGTTGCCCAACACCAGCAGATGGCCCCCGGCCCGGGCGTAGTCGTTCAGCGCCTTGATCTCCGATGCCTTGGGGCTCACCGTCGGACCGATCTCCAGCACCGCGTCGCACTTGGGATCCACAACTGCTCGGCTGGTGAGGTCGAGCGGACGCAAGACGTAGGCGTTGTTCCTCAGGAGATCAGCGAGCTGGGACAGGCCCTGCTTCGACTCATCGTCGAACGTTGCCTCGCCGTGTCCGACGAGCGAACACAGCGTCTTGGTGGTACCCAACTCGGCCCGGAGGATGGCGCTGGACACCTGCACCTCGGACACCTCTGGTACGTCGACCCGCCGGCCCTCGTATTCGACCACCACCGTCGAATAGCCCTTGATGTCGTAGCGGCGAGCCTCGCTGGGTCGCTCGTCGGGATCGATGACCCGCACCTCGACGCGGTCGTTCAACTCGTGATAGCGGTCGAGTAGGAACTGCGCGTCGCGGCCCGCCGCCCCCTTGTCGTAGAGGAAGGCGGTGATGCGCATGGGGCTCCGTACCGCGGCGAGCAGGTTGCGGGTGTCGGAGGTGAGGCTGAAGCGCCGGTTCTCCGACAGGTCCATCTGGGCGTTGCTGCGCGCCGCCACCACGTTGACCCCGATGGCGGCGACGGCCACGAGGACGCCGCCCAGCAGCGAGCGGCGCGCCCTCACCGGCGACTCCGCAACACCGAGGTGGCGAGCGCCACGCAGGCCACCGTGACGCTGGCGAAGTAGACGAGGTCGTTCACGGCGAGCGT
>JANMIX010000238.1:0-4469 GCA_031376015.1 Acidimicrobiia bacterium
GACGCTCGAGCTGGGCACATCGATCGCAGTGGCATTCGCACGCAACCCGATGACCCTGGCCAACACCGGCTGGGATCTGCAGAGCTTCTCCAAGGGCCGCTTCATCATGGGCCTCGGCAGCCAGATCAAGCCCCACATCGAGAGGCGGTTCTCGATGCCGTGGTCGCACCCCGCGGCACGCATGCGCGAGTTCGTCTCGGCCATGCGGGCCATCTGGGCCAGCTGGGAGGACGGCTCCAAGCTCGACTTCCGCGGCGACTTCTACACCCACACCCTCATGACCCCGTTCTTCAACCCCGGACCGAACCCGCACGGCACGCCCAAGGTGTACCTGGCCGCGGTCGGCGAGTTGATGACCGAGGTGGCGGGCGAGGTGTGTGACGGCGTCATCTGCCACGGCTTCACCACCGAGCGCTACCTCAAGGAGGTCACCCTGCCGGCGGTCGAGCGGGGTCGGGCCAAGGCCGGCAAGACCATGGACGGCTTCGAGGTCTCCGGCCCGTTCTTCGTGGTGACCGGCACCAGCGAGGACGAGATGGCGGCGGCGGCCAAGGGCACCCGCCAGCAGATCGCGTTCTACGGCTCCACCCCCGCCTACCGCCCCGTACTGGAACTGCACGGCTGGGGCGACCTGCAGGGTGAGCTGAACCGGCTGTCGAAGGAAGGCAAGTGGGTCGAGATGGGCGAGCTCATCGACGACGACATCCTCGACGCCTTCGCCGTGGTGGCCGAGCCCGAAGGCATCGCCCCCGCCTTGGCCAAGCGCCTCGGCGGGGCCGTCGACCGCATCAGCTTCTACACCCCCTACAAGACCGACCCGGAGCGCTGGCGCCAGATCGTGGCCGACCTCAAGTCGATCTGAGGGCGCGCACCCGACCACTACCGTGGCGCCCGTGAGCGTTCCCCGATTGCCCGGCGGGGTGGTGCACGAACTTCCCGCGGACCTACGCACGGCATTGATCGCCAGCGCGGCGGCGCTCGATGCCTGGAACGACATCACACCGCTCGCCCGCAACGAATTCATCTGCTGGGTCGAGGACGCCAAGCAGGCGCCGACCCGCCAGCGCCGCATTCGCAGGACCCGGGAGGAGCTGGAGGAGGGCCAACGCCGGCCCTGCTGCTGGCCCGGCTGCAAGCACCGAGCCCGCACCGGCAAGCAGTGATCCGGCAGTGTCGGTTCGAATCGCAGGCTTCGCACCCCGCGCCCGGTCCGGCTCAGACGGGAACGAGTTCGTCGCCGAGGTAGCGCTGCCGGCACAGGCTGCGTTGCAGCTTGCCGCTGCTGGTCTTGGGCAGCGTGCCCGGTGCCACCAGCACCACGTCCTTGGGCGGCAGCCCGATGGCGAGACGCACCCGCTCGACCACCGAACGGCGGGTGCCGGCCGAGTCGGTGTCCTTGGTCTCGGCCACCACGACCACACCTTCTCTGCCGTTGGTGCCGTCGATGCCGAAGGCGATCACGTTGCCGGCCCTCACGCCGTCCACGATGCCCACGGCGCGCTCCACATCCTCGGGGAACACGTTGCGGCCGCCCACGATGATGACGTCCTTGATCCGGCCGCACATGACCAGTTCGCCGTCGACGGTGTAGGCGAGGTCGCCCGTGCGCAGCCAGCCGTCATGGAACAGGTCGGCGGTCACGTCCGCCCGCTTGTAGTAGCCGGGGGTGATGCTGGTGCCCCGCAGTTCGAGCTCGCCCACCTCACGTTCGAGGCGAAGGCCACCGGTCTCGGGGTCGACGATCCGCATCTCCAGGCCGGGGACCGGCTTACCCAGGCGCACCAGGCGGCGAGCCCCTTCCCCTTCGGCCACCGGGGCGGCGTAACGCTCGGTCTCGAGCACGCGCAGGTCCACGGTGTCGGTACGCATCCCCGCCAGGGGCTCGGGGAACGTGCCGGCGATCATGCACTCGGCCATCCCGAAGGCGGGGAACACGGCACCGGCGCGCATCCCGTGAGGGGCGGCGGCTTCAATGAAAGCGCCGAGGGAATCGGGGTCCACCGGCTCGGCGCCGTTGAGGGCGATCCGCAGCCGGCTCAGGTCGAGGCCAGAGGCGTTGCGCAGGGCCCTGGTGGCGAGCACGTAGGAGAAGTTGGGCCCGGCGGTGGCGGTGCCGCCGAAGTCCGAGAGCCACTGCATCCAGCGCAGCGGGGCGCCCAGGAAGTCCTGGGGAGCGCCGAGGACGAGGTCGGTACCCGTCGACATGGGGAGCATGAGCAGGCCGACCAGGCCCATGTCGTGGAACAGCGGCAGCCACGACACCAACACGACGTCGGAGGGGTCGAGTTGGGTCACGGCCGTGATGGCGTCGAGGTTGGCGCAGATGGTGGGGTTGGGCAGCATCACGCCCTTGGGGTCCGCGGTGGACCCGCTGGTGAACTGCAGGGTGGCCAGGCGGCGGGCGTCCTGGGCCGGCAGTTCGAACGCGGCACCGTTGGCCCGGGCCGACTCTGCCGCCAGGTCGAACAGCGAGATGGTGGTGGGGTCACCGGGCTGGGGCTCGATGAAGGGCGCCAGATCGGGGTAGATCACCAACAGGACCAAATCGGCGTTGCGCAGCCGGACCCGGGTCTGTTGGGCGAAATCGTCGATCGAGCCGAGGCGCATGGGCAGGGGCAGCACCACCAGGGTCGCCCCCGACAGCCACACCGCCTGCAGCGCCGTCACGAAGGAACGGGTGGTGGGACCGAGCAGGGCGACGTGCCGGCCGGGCCCGACCCCGCGGCGCTGGAGGCACAACGCCATGGCGCGGGCCTCGTCGTGGAGTTGGCCATAGGAGACCGGATCGACGGTGCCGCCGGTGACGAAGGTGAGGGTGCCGCGACTGCCGGCGGCCGCTTCGATACGCGAGGCGAGGGTCTGCACGGTTCTGTGACCGCGACTGTCGCGAAATGGTTACAGAACGATGTTGACGAGCTTGGGAGGACGGGCGATGACCTTCTTGGGCGGGACGCCGTCGAGGGCTTCGCGCACCTTCGGGGCATTGAGGGCGAGACGCTCCGCCTCGGCCTCGTCGATGCCCGGCGGCACCTCAAGCCGGTCCTTCACCTTGCCGTTGACCTGCACAACCATGGTCACCGAGTCGACCGCGGCCAGTGCCTGGTCGGCCACCGGCCAGCCCAGCGCGTGGATGTGTTCGCCGTCGTGGCGGCGGGCCCACAACTCGGCGGTGATGTGGGGGGCGGCGGGCGCCAATAGTTTCAGAAGTGTGTCGACGGCGAAGGCCGTTTGGCCCTGCTTGTAGAGAAGGTTGACGAACTCCATGTAGCCGGCGACGGCGGTGTTGTAGGACCATCGCTCGAAGTCGTCGGTGATCTTCACGATCAGGCGGTGCGCGGCTCGGTCGACCTCGACTGCGGCATCGCCGGTGGCGGTGGGCACGAAGCCCGAGGCCGGATCGGCCAGCCGCCAGACCCGCTGCAGGAAGCGGAAGCAGCCCTCGATGCCCACCCCCTCCCAGTCGACGTCGTCGCCGGGAGGACCCACGAACAGGTGGGCGAGGCGGAGCGCGTCGGCGCCCTCGGCGTCGAAGATCTCCTCGGGGGCGACGAGGTTGCCCTTCGACTTCGACATCTTGGAGCCGGCCAGGCGCACCATGCCCTGGGTGAAGAGGCTGGCGAAGGGTTCGCGCAGGTCGCGGGGGATGATGTCGAGGTCGGCCAGCGCCTTGGTGAAGAAGCGGGCGTACATGAGATGGAGGATGGCGTGCTCGACCCCGCCGATGTACTGGCCGACAGGCATCCACTTGGCGACGGCCTCCTTGGAGAAGGGGACCTCTTCATTGTGGGGATCGCAGAAGCGCAGGAAGTACCACGACGAGTCGACGAAGGTGTCCATGGTGTCGGTCTCGCGGGTGGCGGGGCCGCCACAGCGGGGGCACGTCGTGTGGAGGAAGCCCTCGTGCAGGCGTAGGGGCGACTCACCGGTGGGCCGGAACTCCAGGTCGTCGGGGGCGACGATGGGGAGGTCCTCATCCGGCAGGGGCACCACGCCGTGGTCGGGGCAGTACACGATGGGGATGGGGCAACCCCAGAAGCGCTGCCGGCTCAGCAGCCAGTCGCGCAGGCGGAAGTTGACCCGGCCCTCGCCGATGCCGCGTTCCACCAGCCAGGCGGTGGCGGCGGCGATGGCCTCGGTCTTGTCCATGCCGTCGAGCCAGCCCGAGTTGATGTGGGGGCCGTCGCCGGTGAAGGCCTCGCCGTCCCAGCCCTCGGGGCGGGCGATGGTCTCCTCGATGGGCAGGCCGTAGGAGGTGGCGAAGTCGCTGTCGAGCTGGTCCTCGCCGGGCACCGCCATGATGGCCCCGGTTCCGTAGGTCGACAGCACGTAGTCGGCCAGGAAGATCGGCACCGGCTGCTCGGTGAAGGGATTGAGGGCGTAGGCGCCGGTGAAGCAGCCCCGCTTGTCGATGGCGCCCTCGGAGGAGAGCCGGTCGATCTCGGAGGTCTTGCGGGCCTTGTCGATGAAGG
>JANMIX010000278.1:0-5067 GCA_031376015.1 Acidimicrobiia bacterium
TCCCGTCGCTCTCGATGACGGCACCGTGCTGGTGGTGGAGATCGCCCGAGGCACCCTCAGCCGCGTCGACCCGGCCACCGGCAAGGTCGAGGTGGTGGCCGAGTGCGGCGGGGGTCCCAACGGCGCCGCCGTCGGCCCCGACGGCGCGGTCTACGTGACCAACAACGGCGGCTGCTTCGACTTCATCGATCTGGGCGGCCTCATGGTCCCCGGCCCGCCACCGGCGACCTATGCGGGGCACGGTTCCCTGCAGCGCGTCGATCTCGCCACCGGCGAGGTGACCACCCTCTACACCCACTGCGGCGACATCGCCCTGAAGGCCCCCAACGACCTCGTCTTCGACCGCCACGGCGGCATCTGGTTCACCGACCACGGCGTGCGCCACGATCGTTCCTCGGACCGGACCGGCGTCTACTACGCGCAGCCCGACGGCTCGTCGATCACCGAGGTGATCTTCCCGCTGGACGCCCCCAACGGGGTCGGCCTGTCCCCGGACGGCAACACCCTGTATGTGGCCGAGACGCACACGGGCCGGGTGTTCTCGTGGGCGTTGAGCGGCCCGGGCACGTTGGGCGGTGGGCAGGAACTGCTGTGCGGGTTGCCCGGCCTGCAGCTGTTCGACAGCCTGGCCGTGGACGGCGACGGGTGGGTGTGTGTGGCCACCCTCGTGAACGGCGGCATCACCGCCATCTCCCCCGACGGCGCCACCGTCGAGCACCTCGCCACCGGCGACATGCTCACCACCAACATCTGCTTCGAAGCCGGCGGCGGCAGCACGGCCTGGATCACCGCGTCGGGCACCGGCCGCCTGTTCCAGACCGAGTGGCCCCGGCCGGGCCTCGAGCTCGCCTACCGGACCTGACGCTGCGGCCCGCCGCGCGGGGTCAGCGGCGTGCGGCTACGTGCCGGGCCCTCCGGTGCGTGCGGGCTCAGTGCAGTTGCCGGGCGCCGACCCAGGTGCCGAGCACCGCGAGGTCGGCGTCGATGACGATCACGTCGGCCAACCCACCGGGCGACAACACCCCCAGATCATCGCGACGGGCCACCCGGGCGGGCACGACGGTGGCCGCGTCCAGCGCATCCTCCAACGCACACCCGACACCGACGAGGAAGCGCACGGCGTCGATCATGGTCAGCGCGGAGCCGGCCAGCGTCCCCTCCGCGAGGCGCGGCGTCGGGCCGCCCCGGCGAGCGGCGGCCACCGAGTCGCTGACCACGGCGCATCGCCCGGGCGCAGCGGCGAAGGCCATCTGCACCGTCTCGGGGGCGAGGTGCACCCCGTCGGCGATGATCTGTACCACCACGTCACGTCGGGCCAGGGCCGTGTAGGCCACCCCCGGATCCCGGTGGGCGGGGGGCCGCATGGCGTTGAAGAGGTGGGTCACCGTGGTGGCACCGGCATCGAACGCAGCATGCGCCTCGGTGGCGGTGGCGTCGCTGTGGCCCACCGACACGGTGACCCCCCGGGCCCGGGCCTCCCGCAGCAGATCGAGCCCGCCGGGGCGTTCCGGGGCCATGGTGAGCTGGGTGACGGGGCCACCGTCGAGCAGCCGGCCCAGCAGCGCCAGGTCAGGATCGCGGCGGTGCTCGGCCGGGTGCGCGCCCAGGCGGGTCGGGGCCAGGAAGGGTCCTTCGAGGTGCACCCCCATCACCCGAGGTCCGCCTTCAAGCCGGTCGCCCGCCGCTCCCAGACGCCCCAGCGCGTCGAGGAGCGCAGCCTCGGGCGCGGTGGTCAGGGTGGGTTGCACGGCCGTCACCCCGGCCGCGGCCAACACCGGACCCAGCCGGGCGAGTTCGGCGGGGCCGGCGGCGGCGAAGTCGACGCCCTCGAACCCGTTGCACTGCAGGTCCACGAACCCGGGGACGGCCCAGCGATCGGGGTCACCCTCCTCGAGGCCCACCGCATCCACGGTGCCGGTGCGGGGGTCGAGGGCCACGTCGCCGGCGACCCAGGTGCCCTGCACCCATGCTCGACCGACCCCAAGGCGCATCCGGCAATGGTGACATCGTGCGGGCCGGGGTCCCAAGAGCGCTGGCGCGAAGCGGGTCGGCGCGGCCGCGCTCGGTAACATCGACTCTTCGTGGAGCGCGAGCAAGGAGATCCGACCCTGGATCCTGCGCCCGATCGCCGCTACTGGGTCGAGACCCTGGGTTGTCCCAAGAACCAGGTCGATTCCGACAAGCTCATCGGCCAACTGCAGGCCGACGGCATGCGCGAAGCGACCTCGGTGGGCGACGCCGACCTGGTGGTGGTGAACACCTGTGCCTTCATCGCCGAGGCCCGTCAGGAATCGGTGGACACCATCCTCAGCCTGTCCGACGCGCGCCAGGCCGGCGCCCGGCTCGTGGTCACGGGTTGCATGGCGGAGCGCTACGGCGACGAACTGGCCAGCGCGCTGCCCGAGGTGGACGCCGTCGCCGGTTTCGCCGACGCGGTGCCGGTCAGCCTCGGCCGCCGCCCGGCCGCGCCCGCCATGGACCTGTACCGCCTGCCCCGGCCTCGGGCCACGGCGCCATGGGCGTACGTGAAGATCGCGGAAGGGTGCGACCGTGCCTGTGGCTTCTGTGCCATCCCGTCGTTCCGGGGGCTGCAGCGATCGCGCCCGCTGCCCGAACTGCTCGAGGAGGTGGCCGCCCTCGACACCCGCGAGATCGTGCTGGTGGCACAGGACCTGGCCGCCTACGGCCGAGACCAGGGGGTGGGGGAGCGGGGGATCGTGCCCCTCGTGCAGGCCGTGGCCGCGCAGGTCGAACGGGTACGGCTGCTCTATCTGTACCCGTCGGATCTGACCGACGAACTGGTGGATGCCATCTGCGCCACCGGCGTGCCCTACTTCGACCTGTCGCTCCAGCACGTGTCGCGCCCGCTGTTGCGCCGGATGCGCCGCTGGGGCGAGGCCCGCCGCTTCACCGAGCGGATCGAGGGCATCCGCCGGCGCGAACCGGGTGCCGCGTTGCGGAGCAACTTCATCGTCGGGTACCCCGGCGAGACCGAGGAGGACCACGACGCCCTGCTGCGCTTCGTGGAGGAGACCCGGCTCGACTGGTGCGGCTTCTTCGCCTACTCCGCCGAGGACGGCACCTACGCCACCACCCTGGACGGCACTGTGGCCCCGTCGCTGATGGCCGAACGCCTGGCCGAGCTGCGCGAGCTGCAGGACGGGATCACGGCCGGAAAACGTGACGAATTGCTGGGCGCCGAGGTCGAAGTGCTCGTGGACGCGATCGGAGTGGGCCGGACCTACCGCGAGGCGCCGGAGATCGATGGGGTGGTCCATCTGCCGGCGTCGCTCTCACCAGGTACTTTTGTGACCGTCACCGTGGAAGGGGCGCTCGGCCCGGATCTGGTGGCGGAAGGGGCGACGGTTGGATGAGCCGTATCGAAGCGCTGCCGCTCTTCCCGCGCCCGGCGTTCCGTCGATGAGCCTCGTCGAGACCAGCTTCGGGCCGTCCGCGCTGGCCACCCCGGCCAACGCGGTGACCGTGTTCCGGCTGCTTGTCACCGTGCCGCTGTTGATGATGGTGCTCGACCACCACGACACCTGGGCTGCGCTGGTGTTGTGGATCGTGCTCTGCACGACCGACGGCATCGACGGGTACCTGGCCCGCCGGCACGGGACGACCCGCTCAGGGGCTTTCCTCGACCCGCTGGCCGACAAGGTGCTGGTGCTGGGGACGATGACCGCCCTGGTGGCCGAAGGTTCGTTCTGGTGGTTCCCGGTCGCCCTCATCGCCGTGCGTGAGGTGGCGATCTCCTTCTTCCGCAGCTACTGGGGCCGGCGGGGCCTGGCGGTGCCGGCCACCCGATCGGCGAAGATCAAGACCGTCGTACAAGAGGTGGCGGTCGGCTTCGCGCTCCTCCCCCTCACCGCCGACCACAACTGGGTCGCCTCGTCGGTGCTGTGGGTGGCGGTTGTGCTCACGCTCGTCACCGGCCTGCAGTACGTGCGGGCGGGCAGCGACGCCACCCGCACCGGGGGAAGTTGCTGAGCCGTTCCGGCGGCCCGGCGCCGATCTGAGGAGGGCCGCGGTGCCGCCGTCCCTCGGTAGGGTGCGGCTCCATGCGCTGTGAGGTCGTCGCCGTCGGTACCGAGTTGCTGCTCGGCCAGGTCGTCGACACCAACTCGTCGTGGATCGGTGAGCAGCTGGCTCTGTGCGGGATCGACTCGCATTTCCAGACCAAGGTCGGCGACAACCTCGCCCGCATCGTCTCGGTCCTGCGCCTGGCGCTCGAGCGCAGCGACGCAGTGATCGTCTGCGGCGGGCTCGGGCCCACTCAGGATGACATCACCCGCGAGGCCATCGCTGAGGTGATGGGGGTGGCGCTCGAGCGCGACGACGCAGTGGCGGCCCGCATCGAAGCCATGTTCTCGACCCGCAACCGCGTCATGGCCGCCAACAACCTGCGCCAGGCCGACATCCCCGCCGGCGCCCAGCCCATCCGCGAGCCTCAACCCGGCACCGCGCCCGGCCTGGTGTGCCCCATCGGCGAGAAGGTCCTCTATGCGGTGCCGGGGGTGCCCTATGAGATGCGCGCCCTCATGACGGAGGCGATCCTGCCCGACCTGCGCCGGCGGGCTGGTACCTCCGCAGTGATCCGCTCGAGGGTCCTGCGTACCTGGGGTGAGAGCGAGTCGGGCCTGGCCGAACGGCTGGCGCCACGCCTTGAGGCGCTGGAGGAAGCCGGGAACCCGACCATTGCCTTCCTGGCCAGCGGGATCGAGGGCATCAAGGTCCGCCTCACGGCCAAGGCCGCCGATGACGCCGCTGCCGCCTGCGTGTTGGACGCCGAGGAGCAGCAGGTACGGGCCCTCGTGGGCGAACTGATCTTTGGCGTCGACGACGAGACGATGGAGCACGCGGTGGCGGCGGTACTGCTGGCGTCGGGACGCAGCCTGGGGGTGGCCGAGTCGCTCACCGGCGGGCTCATGGGAGCCCGTCTCACCGATGTGGTGGGGGCCAGTGCCTGGTTCCGGGGCTCGATCGTGTCCTACGCGTCGGCGGTGAAGTTCGACGTGTTAGGGCTACCGGAGGGCCCGGTGGTCAGCGCGGCGGCGGCCGAGGCGA
>JANMIX010000292.1:0-1860 GCA_031376015.1 Acidimicrobiia bacterium
CCGGCGGCGCGCAGTGCACTCCGGGCGCGCGTGATGGCGAGCCCCTGCGCCATCGAGGATGTCCGCCCGAGTGCCAAGTGGTTCCCCTAGGAGGGTGTCTGCTCCGGTGCCGGGCGGCACTGGATCGGAGATGGTGTCGTCATTCGGTGGCCGTCGCCTTACCCCATGCTGCCAGGACCGAGGTGCCGAGGTCCGGCCACGCGGTGGTTGCCCATTCACCGAACGGGCGGTCGGTGAGGCAGACGAGGGCGATGCCGGCCACAGGATCGACCCAGAAGAAGGTTCCGGACGATCCGAAATGGCCGAAGGTGGCGGGACTGGCAGAAGGCGGGGTCCAGTGGGGCTGCTTGGTGGTCTTGAGCTCGAAGCCCAGGCCCCAGTCGCAGGGGTCGAAGGAACCCCAACCGGGGACCACTCCCCGGATCCCGGGAAAAATCACGGCGGTGGCGCCGGCCATCGTCGCCGGCGCCAGCAGGGCGGGCACCTCGGGATGGCCCAGCAGCAGCAACGCCACCCGGCACAGATCCTCCACGCTGGCCCAACCGGCGCTGGCGGGGGATGCCTCGGGGGCGAGTGTGGCGGTGCGCAGGCCCAGCGGCTGGGCCAGACCCTCCGCCCACCATTCGTGCGGCGCCAGACCGCTCGCGTCGCGGAGCGCAACGCCGAGGGCGTCGAAGCCCGCGTTGGAGTAGATCCGGCGGCGGCCGGGCGGGGCGAGCACTTCGTCGCTGTCGGGACCCAGCCCCGACGCGTGGGCGAGCAGGTGCTCGACGGTGGCACCGGGCGGGCCGGCGGGCGCCTGCAGGTCGAGCGAGCCGTCCTCCACGGCCACCAGGCTGGCCAGGGCGAAGAGGGGCTTGGTCACCGACGCCAGCGCGAAGGGCTCCTCGGTGGGCCCGAACCGTTCCACCACGCCGGTGTCGCGATGCACGACGGCACCTGCGGCGCGCGGAACAGGCCAGCCGGCCATGGCACGCAGCGGGTTCACGGGCTGCGGCGCCTCGACCCCGCTCAGCCCACCACGTCCCAGATGATCTGCTCGCCGTTGCTCCCCAGCAGCAACCTGCCGGGATCCTGCTTGTCGATGTGGCCGATGAGGAGGCTGTAGATGCCGTAGCCGCACAACTCCTGCAGCCGCCGGGGAAAGCGCGCCGCCACATCACGGGGGATGCCGAGTTGCTGGTTCTCCTGCTGGCGGATGTAGCCGGCGCAGTAGTTCATGGCGATTCCGACCCGACGCTGATCCGTCGAGTTGGCACCCCCGCCGTGCCACAGCGAGCCGTGCCACACCAGCACCGAGCCCTTGGGCATCTCGGCCGGGATCGAGTCGTAGTGGTGGCCGTAGTCGGGATTGTGGTCCCACAGGTGCGACCCCGGCACCAGCCGGGTGGCGCCGTTGGCCTCGGTGAAGTCGGTCAGCGCCCACATCGTGTTGCACACCGTGGGGGCATGGGGCTTGGCCAGCGGGATGAGTTGATCATCGGCGTGGATCGGCTGGGCCGACTCGCCGGGGCCGATGGCGATCGAGGACAGCGACGACACCAGGCAGCCGGGGTCGAGCACCTGCTCGACGACACCCAGCACCGGTTGGTGCACCGGAATGGCTTCGAAGTTCTCGCCGTGCACCAGCAGGTTGTAGATGCGCCAGGTCCGCTCGCCCTCGAAGCTGTTCTTGGCCGGCTGGATGTGCAGCGCGCGTTCGAGCCGGTCGAGGTCGGCCAAGAGGGCATCGGCGAAGTCGACGTCGAAGGCGTTCTCGATAACGGTGTAGCCCTGTTCGGCGATGCGCTCGGCATGGGTGCTGAGGTCGGTTCCGCTCACCGCCGAAACCTAGGTCAGACGTTCATGGGCCGCCATGGA
>JANMIX010000345.1:0-11522 GCA_031376015.1 Acidimicrobiia bacterium
GCTGACCCGCGGGCACCGTCGAGGGAGCCGGTGCCGGAGGCGGAGACGAAGTTCTGGGCGGCCATCGCCGGCGAGGGCGGCGTCGCGGACACGAGCTTCTGCAACTTGAGCCCGGCGCGACCGTTCTGGTCCGGATGGTGCGGGTTCGATTTGAGCTTCCCGCCGCCCGTGACGAGCATCATCTTCACTTGATCGGGTGTCAGGCCCGGTTGCTGGGAAAGGAGTAGCGCCGCGGCGCCGGACACGAAGGCGGTGGACTGCGACGTGCCCGAGCCCCGGAAGAACCGGTCGTTCACCGCGCCGGTTGAACCGTACTGGGCATCGATATAGGAGCCCGGAGCACGCAGGCTCACCACGTGCGCGCCGGGAGCCGACAGGTCGGGGTCCCGCACGCCATCGCCCGAGTTGGAGAAGTCGGGCACCGTCCAGGAGGTGGTGGCCGAACTCTTACCGGGATCCACTGCGCCGACGGCGATGAGGTAGGGGTCGCTGGCGGGGTTGTTGAGCGCGGTGGAGTTCCCTCCGCTGTTGCCGGCCGCCGCGACGACGACGACGCCGGCCTTCCAGGCTTGTTCGGCGGCGTAGGCGAGTGGGTCGAGGGTCCAGGACTGGGCGCCGTTGGTGCCGTAGGAGAGGTTGAGGACCCGGATGTTCATGCCGGGGTCGTGGGCATGTTGCATGACCCAATCGATGGCGGCGATGACCTGGGTGATGTCGGTGGAGCCCCGGGCGTCGGCGACTTTGATGCTGACGATCCGGGCGTCCGGGGCGACGCCGAGGAAGTGGGTGTCGTCGCTGGCGTAGTTGCCGGCTCGGGCGGCGCTGTCGCGGCCGGCGATGATACCGGCCATGTGGGTGCCGTGGCCGAAGGTGTCCAGGTTGCGGAGCTGGCCCTGGGACTCGAAGGAGAGGTCCGGACCGTAGACGACCTTGCCGCCGGTCAGGCCTTCGACGGGCACGGTGCCCGAGTCGATCAGCGCCACGTCCACGCCCTGGCCGGTGAAGCCCGCCTTCCAGAAGGTCGGCGCGCCGACCTTGTTGTTGAGGCTGTCCAGTGAGTAGTCGTCGGCTGTGGGGGAGTACTCGCTGGCGACGGCGGCGCCACGGGTGCCCAGGAGTTGCACAGCCACGTTGGGGGTGACGGCGGCCACGCCGGGTGCGCCGGCCAGTGCGGCGGGGCCGCCGGGGACTTCGGCGACGAAACCGTTGAGCACGCCGAGATGCCGGCCGATGTCGGCGCCCGCCGCGCGAGCCGAGGATTCCGCCACTGCGGCTTGGCCCGGCAGGGCGCGGACCAGGACGGTGGCCTTGGCCGCGGCCTGGGCCGGGGCGGCGGCAGTGAACCCGACGGTGCCGAGCAACCCGGCGAGGGCGGCCGCAGCGATCGGGCGGACTCGCCGTTTCGGAGTGGGGGTCAGGGACATCATCGGGAAGCCTCCGTGGCGGGACGCAGGTCCCAGCTCGTGCCTGGCAGGGACGAATCTCGGTGGGAGATGGCGGTTGGTGTCATGTTCATCAGCTCCAGATGTCGCTGGTCCAGGTCCCGCCCGTCCAGGTCCCGCCCGTCCAGCTGCCGCCGGTCCACGTGCCCGAGGTCCAGGTGCCGCCGGTCCAGGAGCCGCCGGTCCAGCTACCTGAGGTCCAGCTACCGCCGGTCCAGGAGCCGCCGGCCCACGTGTTCGAGGTCCAGGTGCCGGCCGTCCAACTGCCGCCCGACCAGCCGTTGCCGGCCCAGGTGGTGCCGTTGAACGTACCGCCGTTCCAGGCCGTGCCCGCCGCCGCAGCTCGTGCCCAGTCCGCGGTCCGCACGGCGCGGCCGAAGATGTCTCGGTCGCCGGTGAGACGAACCCCGTTGAGCTCCAGCACCGCCGAACCGCGAGCGCCATCGAGGGTGCCGGTGCCGGTGGAGGTGCCGAAGTTCTGAGCGGCGGCGGTGGAGGACGGGACCGTCACGTTGCGGAGGCGCAGACCCACCCGGCCGGCCTGGTCGGCCTGACCCGACTGGGGGGAGAGCGGTCCACCGGAGTTGTTGAGCATCAGCTTCACCTGATCCGGTGAGAGTTGAGGACGCTGCGACAGCAACAGTGCGGCGGCGCCGGACACGAAGGCGGTGGCCTGCGAGCTGCCCGAGCCCCGGAAGAAGCGGTCGCCCGCAGCGCCGGCGGCGCCGTAGTTGGTGTCGATGTAGGAGCCGGGGGCCCGGAGGCTCACCACGTGCACCCCGGGGGCGGAAATGTCGGGGTCGCGGTCGCTGTTGCCCGAGCTGGTGAACGAAGGGATGCTCCAGTAGTTCGTCTGGGGCGTCCCGTTGGGGTCGGCGGCGCCGACGGCGATCACGTAGGGATTGGCAGCGGGGTTGTTCAGACGGCCGGTGCTTCTCCCACTGTTCCCGGCGGCGGCCACCACGACGATGCCGGCCTTCCAGGCTTGCTCGGCGGCATAGGCCAGGGGGTCGAGGGTCCAGGACTGGGCACCGTCGGTGCCGTAGGACAGGTTGATGACCCGGATGTTCATGCCGGGGTCGTGGGCGTGCTGCACGACCCAGTCGATGGCGGCGATCACCTGGGTGACGTCCGTCGAGCCGTGGGCATCGGCCACCTTGAGGCTGACCAGGCGGGCATCGGGTGCCACCCCCAGGAAGTTGGTGCCGTCGTTGGCGTAACTGCCCGCCTGGGCCGCCGAATCGCGCCCGGCGATGATGCCGGCCATGTGCGTGCCGTGGCCGAAGGTGTCCAGGTTACGGAGCCGGCCCTGCGATTCGAAGGAGAGGTCGGGGCCGTTGACGACCTTGCCCCCGGTCAGCCCGTCGACGGGCACGGTGCCCGAGTCGATGAGGGCCACGTCGATGCCCTGTCCGGTGAAGCCGTTGCGCCAGAACCCCTTCACACCGGTGATGGTCTCGAGGTTGTAGAGCGAGTAGTCATCGGTGGAGGGCGAGTAGTCGCTGGAGACGCCGGCGGCCTGGCTGCCCAACAACTGCACGGTTGCGTTGGGGGTGGCGGCGGCCACGCCGGGGGCGCCGGCGAGTGTGGCGGCCCCACCGGGGACCTCGGCCACGAAACCGTTGAGCACGCCGAGGTGCCGGCCGACGGTGGCGCCCGCAGCGCGGGCGGATGTCTCGGCGACCGCTTCCTGGCCAGGCAGGGCGCGGACCAGGACGGTGGCCTTGGTGGCGGCCTGTGCCGGCGCGGCGGCGGTGAACCCGAGGGTGCCGAGCAGCCCGGCGAGGGTGGCCGCGGCGATCGGGCGGACCCGCCCTGAGGAAGGGGAAGTTCGGGACATCATCGCGAGGCCTCGGTGGCGGGTCGCAGATCCCAGCTCGTGCCTTGCTCGAGGGTTTCGGCTCGCTTGGTGGTCGTCATCGTCGGTTAGGTCCTTCGGTGGGCGTTCGCCACTGTCTCGGCGCTCACCCAGGACTGTACACACTAAGTGACTAGTCCGCTACCCTCCGTAGTGAAGAATTCTTGCCCTATTCGACGACGAACCAGCAGATCCAGAAGCAGATCGCGCTCTCGAGGGGAGCTTCGGACTAGTCAGTTGGTGCTATGGGACCTGAATCGGCGGGGGGCGGCGTAGGGGCGGCTGCGTCCGGTGGAGTGGTCGCCGCAGCGGGTACCTGGGGCCCTACGACGTGGGAAGGCAGGCACCCTCAGGCTGCGGGAGGGCATCGGCGAGCATCGTCGAGAGGTCCTGCACCAGACGATCGAGCCCGACGGCCTTGTCGAACAAGCCCAGCGCGTCGGTGCGCATCTGGTCGGGCACGTCGTACGGCTCGGCGGCGGTCAGCAGCACGATCCCTGCGCCTGGTGCCGCCTCCCGGATGGCGGGGAACGCGTCGGCCCCGCTGAGGCCGGGCATCTTGAGGTCGAGGAGCACCAGATCGGGTTGGTGCCGGCGCGTGGAGGAAACCGCCTCGGCGCCGTCGGCTGCCTCGCACACGATCTCGAACCCGCCGTCGATCTCCATGGCAAGACGTACCGCCGCCCGGACGCTGGCCTGATCGTCGACCAGCAGCACCCGCGGCAGACGACGTCTCGTGCCCGCCTCGTTCGCTGCGCCGTCCGCCGGCGCAGCGTCGGATTGCATGAGCGCGAGCCAAATGCCGACCTCGTCGGCGGGCGCCGGGCGCCGCCAGTTGTAGCCCTGGGCATGGTCGCAGCCCATCTCCGTGAGCAGTTCCAGTTGTTCGATCGTCTCGACTCCCTCCGCCACCGCCTTGAGACCGAGGGTGTGCGCCAGCGCCACCACGCTGTGCACGATGGCGCTGTCCTCTCCATCCCGGCCGAGGCCCTCGACAAAGGAGCGGTCGATCTTCAGCAGGTCCACCGGGAATCGTCGCAGGTAGCTGAACGACGAGTACCCGGTCCCGAAGTCGTCGATGGCAATGCCGACACCCAACTGCCGGAGCTCGCTCAACTTCTCCATCACGGCTTCGGTGTCCTGGACCGTGGCGCTCTCGGTGATCTCGAGCACGAGACACTCCGGCGGTAAAGCGAAGTCCCGAAGGGCGCTCTCCACGTGATCGACCAACCCCTGTCGTTGCAACTGGCGAGCCGACACGTTGACCGCCATCGAGAGCCACGGACCGTCCGGCACCAGGTCTCGCCACAACCGGGCCTGGCGGCAGGACTCGCGCAACACCCAGGCCCCGATGGGCACGATGAGCCCCGAGCTCTCGGCCAGATCGATGAAGTTGGCGGGGGCCAGCAACCCTCGGCGGGGGTGGTCCCAGCGGAGGAGGGCCTCGAAGCCGGCGACGGCACCGGTGGCGAGATCGATCACCGGCTGGTAATGCACCTTCAGCTCATCCCGCTCGAGGGCCCACTCCAGGTCGGTTCGCAGACCCGACCGCTCAAGGGCCTCACTGCGCATGGCCGGTTCGAAGATCTCGTAGCGGGTCTTGCCCAGTGCTTTCGCGGCGTACATCGCCACATCAGCGTTGGCGAGAAGGTCATCGACCGACTGTCCTCGCTCCGACATGGCCAGGCCAAGGCTGGCCCGGGCGTGGATCTCATGACCCAGCACCGCTTGGGATTGTGACAGCGCCTCCATCACCCGGCCGGCCACGGTCTCGGCATCGGCCTGGGGGGCGTCCTCCAACAGGATCGCGAACTCGTCGCCTCCGAATCGGGCGACGGTGTCGGAGGGCCGCACGCAGTTCTGCACGACGCGGCCGACGGCGATCAGCAATAGGTCACCGGCCCGGTGGCCCAGGCTGTCGTTGATCGATTTGAAATCGTCGAGGTCCAGGAACAGCACCGCCAGGCAGCTCTGCTGGCGTTCGTGGCGAGCAAGGGCATGCTCGACGCGATCGGTGAAGAGCTCGCGGTTGGCGAGTCCGGTGAGCCCGTCGTGCCAGGCCCGTGTGCGCAGCTCGGCCTCCAGGGCAACGCGCTCGCTGATGTCGCGGGTGTTGAGTACGAAGCCTCGCACGCTCGGATCGGCGGTGAGGTCATTGAGCCCTGTCTCCACGTTGCGCCAGGAGCCGTCCTTGTGCCGCAACCTCGACTCGATGAGCACGGTGCTCCTCGTCGACTCCTCGGCTCCCCGCGCTCTGGGGGCCCGAAGGAATCCCAGAAGACGATTGGCGTCGTCGGGGTGCACCCAGTGCGACAGTTGCCGGCCTACGAACTCGGCTGGCTCGAACCCGAACACGCCGTGTACCGACGAGCTCTGGTAGGTCACCGTGCCATTGGCATCCACGATAGTGATCACGTCGGTGGAGTTCTGCGCCAGCGAGCGGAACCGCGCCTCGCTGCCGGCCGAATGCTCGAGCGCCGCCCCGGCGAGAGTGGCGATGAACTCGGCGAGGCGGATCTCGTCGGCGCCGAACAGCCCCCGCACCCGATGGTGGGTGACGTAGAAGCAGGCGACCACCTCCTCGTCGCAATGGACAGGGGCACAGAGGATCGAGCGTGATTCGTCAAGGTCGTCGAGGTCGTTGACAGCCGCGCCGCTGTCGCGGCTGTCGGTGGCCCCGTCGATGGCGTTGGCACCAGCTTCAGAGGCGCGCTCCGGGCGATCGCCGGCGTCCGCCACCACGGGGATGCCGCCCGCGATCGCCTCGGCGATGAGACGCTGGCTCAGCGCGTCGACCTCGTTGCCCGAAGTGGTGAACCGGTGGACCCCATGCGCGCCCGAAGTGCTCTCGCGGTCGGCGGGGACCGCGAAGACATGGCAGGAATCACCTCGGAGCAGGATGAGCGCCGCATGCCGGACGGCGGCGTAGACGGCCTCGGGTGAGGGTGCGGCAGCGATCATGCGCCCGACGTCCAACAAAGAACTGAAGCGATCGACCAGTGACAGGGTGGGCTCGACCACTGCCGTGGAGACCTCTCCGATCGGCGCTTCGAGGAGGGCCACTGCGTCACCGGCCGCCTCGATCGCGGCGATGTCGCCGCGGAGGCGGGCCAGCGCCAGCTCCGACTGCGCCTTCTCGTAACTCGCCCCCTGCTCGGCGGCGATGTCGATGCTGCGCTGCAGGCGGCGGACCGCCACCTTGGTGCGACCGCCGATGGCTGCCGTCAGCGCCTGTTCCCGGAAGGCGTGGGGCGCGTTGTTCTGGTAGCTCCGTGCCACGCGAACGGCTCGATTCGCGGCTCGTCGGGCGCGGCGGATCAGGCGCCGCCGGTTACGACGGCTGGTGTACAGGCCCGCGGTCTCCGCTTGAAGGCGAAGCACGGTGGCGAACCACGGGTACGCGGGCGCCACGTACTCCTGGCGGAGGCCGGCCCGCCGGATGATGTCGAGCGCCCTGCGAAGCGTCGCCTCGGCGCCGTCGAGGTTCCCCTCGTGCATCAGCCGCAGCGCCTCCGCGGTGTGGACCTCGGTGGCCGTGTGTGCATCGTCGGTGTCACCGAGGAGGGGCTCGATGAGGGCGGCGGGCACACGCCCGCAGCTCGCCCGTGCCCAGATGCCCAGTGTGATGCCGGCCGCAGCGCGGTCGCCGATCTCTGCGGCGGAGAAGTGAAGTGCCCTGGCCAGCCGAACGGCCGTCGCGAGATCGCCCAACCGGTAGTGGCAGATGGCCAGGTGCCAGCTGGCGGTGTTCTCCTCCCACTTGTCGCCAGTGCGCTCCAGCAACCGGATGGCCTCGCGGCATCGGTCGATGCACTCCCGGTACTTCGAGGCCGCGTAGAGGACGACGCCGTAGAAGTGCAGCGACTGCCCCTCCCCCCAAGGGTCGCCCAGGTTGCGGCGGATGGCGAGCGACCGGTTGGCGTAGGCCACCCCGCGTGCGTACCAGGGCACCATCGTGGCCACCGGCGCGTGCTCGGAGTAGGACTGCGCCAGCTCCTCGGTGGGGGGATAACGCTCGGCCATGTTCATCTCGCGCAGGTGGGCCCATCCACAGGGCACCTTGCCGGCGTGGAACCAGAAGACATAGGCGAGGCGGCTGTAGGTGCGGATGGCGAGGAACTCGCCCTCGGATCCCGCGAGGGGGCGACGAGCCAGGAACACGCGAGGAGCAGCCGTGTGGGCGGCTTGGACGACAAGCTCCCAGAGTGCACCCAGCAGGAACCCGACCGTCGAGCGCGGGACCCACCGACCCAACTGGCGCAGCGCGCTCTCCAAGTGCTCGCGGGCCTCTGCCGGTTGACCCTGCTTGAATGCCACGTCACCCAGCTTGGCCTCGAGCTCGGCCCTCTCGATCGGGTCGTGACGAAGCGACAGGGCCCGACGCAACTGCTCGAGGGCCGTGTCGTACTCGCCCTGCAAGGTCAGTACATCCCCTAACCCCTCGGCGATGATCGCCCTCGTGATCGCCCGTGTGGCCTCGTCGTCGTCGGGTGTCTCGTGCACCACCGAGCGGGCGCCCGTGGGCGCGGGGTTGGCCGCAAACCTGGCCGCCCGCTCGGCGATGCGGTAGTGCGCGACGGCGATGTCGAGCGCGTGTCTCGACCGGGCCACCTCGGCGGCGCGCAGGGCGTAGGGCGTCGCCCGCGTGCCCTCACCGGCAGCGTCGAAGTGGTAGGCCAACTCGAAGGCGACGTCGGGGTCGCCGCCGGGCTCGGCACTTCCGCTGGCTTCGTAGTGGGCGGCGGCGAGAAGGTGCAACGCTTGGCGGCGCGAGCCCTCCAGCCGATCGAGCAGCGCTTCGCGGAGCTTGTCGTGGGTGAATGAGCCCCTGCCCGTTCGTTCGTCGACCCAGAGGATGCGCCGCCGGCGAGCTTCCTCCAGCGCGGTGACCGCGCCCGCCGAATCCAGTCCGGCAAGCGCAAGGGCGAGGTCAAGGTCGAACTCCTTGCCCAAGACCGCGGCAGTCGACATGAGCGTCAGTGCCGCGGGCGCCAGCAGCTCGAGCCGGCGCACGAGGAACGACGCGGCGCGCCGGCTCGTCTGCACATCGGCGAGCCGAGTGGGGTCCACGGTCCACCCGCCCTCGGTGTCGCACAGGGCGCCGGCTTCGACCAGACCCCGCAGCACGGCCGAGGCCATGAAGGGACTGCCCTCGGCCAGACGGGTCACCGTCTCGAGCACGTCATGGGGCAGTGGCCCCGCCATCGATTCGCACAATTGGGCCACGTCGTCGTCGCAGAAGGCGTCAAGGCTCACGTGCGCCAGTGGGGTCACGCCCCGAAGCCCGTGGGCGGGCCCGACTTCCTCGGACCGGAAGGCGGCCACCACGAGCACGTGCGCCGGCGCGGGCGCGTCGTGCAATTGTTGCTGCCACTGTGTGAGCAACTTGATGGTGAGCGTGTCGGCCCACTGGCAGTCGTCGAGGAGCAGCACCGCCGGGCGGCGCCGATCCCCCAGCGCCCCCAGCAGCGTGCGAAGGGCCTGAAGGTTGCGGGTCTCCCCAAAGCTCTCGGGCCCAAGGCTGGCGGCCGACTGGTCGGGTGCGCTGTCGGGAACGAGGGCGGTGGCCAGTGCGGGCAAGGCGGCGGCCACGGCATGGACCCGGTCGCCCAGACGGTCCCGCAGGTCGGCGACCGAGCCGGGCCGTTTCTCGAGGTCCTGCATGATGGCGGCAGCGATGCCCTCCAGGAGTTGGAAGGGACGCTGGGCGGCGTGGTCGACGCCTTGGCCTCGGATCACACGGATGCGGATGTGCGGCTCGGCCACCTTGAGCTCGACCTCATCGAGCAGGCGGGTCTTGCCCCCTCCCGACTCCGCCTCCAGCAGCACCAGGCCCCCGTGGCCCTCGCGGGCGACGTCCACGAGGGTCTCCACGGTGGCCAGCTCAGCCGAACGGCCCACGAAGGCCGGCGCGGTGAGGGTTCGCCGGTTGTCGTGAAGGCCGATGGTGATCACCGGGTCGGCGATGCCGTCCTCGAGGGAGGTGGCGATGGCGGCCAGGTCGGCGCGTGCGGCGGCCGCACTCTGGTAGCGCTCGCCCGGATCCTTGGCCAGCAGTCGCTGGATCACAGCATCGAGGGCCCGGGGGATGGCGACGCCGACCTCGGACAGGTGGGGTGCCGGGGAGTTCAGGTGGTGGCGCAGCACCTCGCCGACGGTGTCGCCCCGGAACGGTACGTCGCCGGCCAGCGCCTCGAAGAGCACGACACCGACGCTGTAGAGGTCGGCACGCTCATCGACACCCCCGTCGAGGAGGCCGGCCGCTTCGGGGGCGACGTAACGGACGGTGCCCACGAGCTCGTCGCGGATGGCCGGGGCGAGGGAGGTCGAGCGCGCCAGACCGAAGTCGATGAGCGATGCCGATTCGAGCGGCTCGCCGTCGTCGACGATGAGGTTGGCCGGTTTGATATCGCGGTGGAGCACGCCGAGGCGGTGAGCTCGCTGCAGCGTCTCGAGCACGTCGAGGCCCAGGCGAAGGGCGCTGAACACCGACAATGGTCCGGCCGCTTCGAGCCGGTCCTTGAGGGGGGATCCCTCCAGGTAGGGCCGCACGAAGTACAGGACGCCGTCGCGCGGGTCCGTCAGGACCTTCGAGGTGATGCCCCCTTGCTGGAGGCGCGCCAGCACGTGTGCCTCGTGTTCCAAGCGCAGGCGGGCCGTGGCCGACAGGGCCGTGGCGGCGATGGCCTTCACCACCACGCGCTCGGGATCGTCGTCGGCGCCGCGGACGTCATGGGCCAGCCAGGTGTCGACGCCGTCCCCGCTCTTGAGCAGGCGGAGGCCGCGCCAACGGTCGCCGAACAGCAGCGGCCCGCGATCCTCTCCTGTGCTCATCGGCCTCCTGCCCTCACTCGCGGCGTCGCTCTGTCACGTTTCGTACAGGCGCGGCCCTTATCGTCATCACTTACCGTGAGATGAGCGGAACGAGGCAGCCCGAGAACGGCAACGGCCGGCACGCTCGCAGCGTGCCGGCCGGCCGGTGACCTCTGGGAGGCGGGAGCCCGGAGGTCAGGTGGCCGAGGCGGGGGGCTCGGTCACCGGGGTCGTGGGCGCGGTTGGGGGCATGGCCGGAGCGTCCGGCGTCGCCGCCGGGAAGCTGGCCGGGAGGGGGAGACCGAGGTCGGCCATGACCTGTGCGTACTGGTCACGGGTCAGCTCCCCGCGGGCATATCGCATGCGGGTGTGGGCCACCGCGGGATCGCCAGCCAGTGCGGGGCCCATCGCACCCGGGGTTTGGAAGGCACCCGGTGCGGGGGGCGCACCCCAGCCAGCGGCAGGGGGCGACGATGGATTGCGGTCATCGTGCCGGCGCATTGCCCAGGTGACCAGCAGCACCACCAGGGCGGCCAGCGCGGCGACACACAGCATTCCCAGGAACCAATGCCCGGCGCCCCATCCATCTCGGTAGACCTCGTGGTGCCGCATGACTCCTCCGATCTCGGACCGGGACTCTTTTCTCGGTACCGGGACAAGTCAACCGAGCAGGGTCGGGAACGCGCTGTGGACTTGCTGAGAAGTTCCACAGAGTCGGCGCCCACGTTGGCGGGACCGCTCTGCCACAGCCGCACTGTGCCGGCACCATCGCTGGGCGCTTGGGGGATGACACGGATGTTGGCGACGCGGTTGCGGGCCACGTTGGCGCGCAGCGCGGCGACGGTCGACGGGGAGGGCTCCACCGCCGCCACTCGACCCTCGGGGCCCACCAGCGGGGAAGCAGCGACCCCGGCGCCGTCAGCGCTCCCCGGCGCTGGGCTCCACCTCGCCGGCGCCCGGCGCGACGGCGTCGTCGTGCGTTCCGCTCGCGCGGTCCCCGCTCCCGTTGGCCGCGCGGCTGGCGCCCGCCGGATTCGTCGTGTCCCTCGCTCGGGTGGCGGCATCGGCGCCCTGGGCGGTCCGTTCGGCGTAGGCCTGGTTGTTGCGCCCACGCCGGCGGAAGAGGCCTCCCGGACGGCCGTAGCTGTAGCTGTAGGAGTACCCGCCCCCGTAGCCGTAGCCCGCTTCCCTGCCGGCAGCGTCGTTGAGGATGGTGCCCGCCAGCGGCGCGTCCACCTGGCGGAGCAGTTCCACGGCCCGTCCCACCGAACGTCGGCTCGTCACGTTCTCCCTGGCCACGACGAAGACCGCATCGGCATAACGGGCCAGCACCAGCGAATCGGTCACCGGCAGCACCGGCGGGCAGTCGAGCACCACGATGTCGTAGGACGCGGCCAGGGCCTGCAGCA
>JANMIX010000355.1:0-6917 GCA_031376015.1 Acidimicrobiia bacterium
CCGGCGGCGAGGTCGCTCGACCCTGCGAATCCGGACTCGAGATTGTGAGGGATCCAACTGCCGTTCCCGGCCGCGCCGGCAAGATAACCGTCGAACCACGCCCACCACGCCGTGAGCACCTTGCGCACGCCGGCGGCGTCGCCACCACCAGGGATGCCCGACGGCAGCGAGGTCACCGTGCCATCGGGATCGATGTTTCCCTGTAGGTCCTGGGCGATGCGCGCCGCGTCGGGCACCCGCCCGGCCAGCAACCGGTGTCGCTCGCTCCCGATGGGATCCTGCGGGTCGGCGTCGGCCGCGTCGAAGGCGTAGGCCTGGATGGTCGCCTCGCGGACCGCACCCAGGTCGGCGGCGGCGAACATCCGCAGCAGATGCAGCCCGGCTTCGGCCCGGAGGCGTTCGGGGAGCACGAGCGGCGTCTCGGCCTCGACCGCAACCTCGAGGGGCACCTGCAGCGGCGCCATGTCGATCGACTCGGCGCCCGCACCGCTGCCATCGCCGGTGATGCGGCCAGGGTGGAGCCGGCCCATGCGGGCGTGCTCGCCATCCACGGTGACCTTCACCGGCGACCCGCCGTCCTCACCGCGCAACTCCTCGAACTGCCACTGCCGGGCCAGGAGCCACAGTGGGTCGCCGAGCAGCGCCTGTAGGCCGGGCAGTAGGTCGCCCCGGGTGAGGGACATCGGCTCGAGGCGGGACCACGTCACGATCGACGGCCGGAACTTCAGGGCGGTCTCCAGCGCAGCGAAGTCTGTCATCGGAAGCGGCATCTCGAGCCCTTTACGCCTTGCCCAGCACGACGGATCCGGCGGTGGTCAGGTTCAGAACCATGGCGTTGTCCAGCAGTTGGCGCAGCGGGACCGATGGCACGTCGCGCGTGTAGTTGTCGGGGAGGAAGAGGGCCGGCAACAGCGGCGCCAGCGGCGCCATCTCCGCCGCGCTCAAGGCGCGCAGATGGGTCAGTTCGACGGCTTCGTTCACCGTGCCCAGCAGCGTGTCGAGGTCCCAGTGATCGGCGCTGGCGGCGGGGTGCACTGCCAGGATGACGGCCTGGGGAGCCCGGGCACCGGGTGCGTCGTAGTGGAAGGCGACTGCAGTGGTCTCTACTGCGGCGGGGATGGTCTCGCTCCAGGCGTCGATGACGAGGCCGGCCATCGCCTTGGTGGGGTTGAACCCGCCCGGCGCGTGGAGCACGATCCCGATGGTGCCGGCCTCAGGTGGTCCGGCGGCGCCGTGGGGGAGCCCGCACCAACGGACCGGCGGCGGGTCGGTGCCGGGCGGTACCTGCACCTTGCTCGGCAGACGCGGCAACTGCACCACCGACAACTCACCGGCGATGTCGACCCCGTCCGCCTCTGCATGGGTGAGCAGGGAACCCAATGGGTCCAGGGGCGGGCGCACCAACGCCCGTCGGTGCAGCCATTCCAACGGTGCCAGGTCGTCGCCACCCAACAACGAGTCGCGGTCGCCGAGCGACGCGGCCACCTCCCGCGGATCATCCAGCGTGAACGTGGCCAGCACGGGTTGGCCCTCGCCGAGCAGCGTCTTGAGCACGCCTGTGTGGCGGGTCGCCTCCGTTCCCGGTTCCGGCGCGGTGGCGGTCAGCGCGTCGACCTTCGTACGCAGATCGACGAGGCGGGTCTGCACCCGGGCGCACTGCTCGGCGAGCAACTCCGCCGCGTCGGGGTGCGAAGCCGCCGCCGGGAGGGCATCCAGCGGTGCGAAGGGGAGGCATTCCTCCAGTGCCGCCACGCGGGCCTCCGGTGTGCTGGCCGCAGTCACCGCTGCGGTGGCGCTGTCCAGCGAGGCCAGCGCGCCGGTCACCCGGGCCGCCAGTTCAGCGATATCGACAGTGCCGGTGATCCCGTCGATCCCGGAGGCGAAATCGCCGGGGCTCAACGCCGGTGCCCGCAACAGGTCCGCCGCGAACCCCGCCACGGTGCGCAGGAAGGCGATGCCCCGTTCGCCGTTCGCGCCGGCCAGCAGGTCGATGTGGTCGTCGGGAGCGGCGTCGTTCACCTGCGCCGCCATCTGGAGCGCGACCAGTGCTTCGAGTTCGCTCGGATGCTCGCCGCCCGGCCGTTGGGCCGCCAGCACCACCGACAACGGGCCCAGCCCGAGAGCCTTCAGGCTCACCGGCTCCAGCGCTCGGGAAGTGCCGTCGGCGCGTCGCAGCATGGCGGTGAACGTGTAGTCGCCGGGCCGTCCCAGCACGTGGCCCAACCAGGCGTCCAGGCGCGGCTCGGCCGCGCCGCGAACGTCGTGAGCACCCCACCCGGTGGTAGGGCCCTCCTCGCGCAATGCGAGCACCACCCGGTTGGTGAAGGTGTGCCCGCCTCGCGGGGTGGTCAGCACTTCCGGTGTGGGCGCCCGTTCCTGGCGGTCATGGGCGCCAAGTGCGGCGCCGGCGCGATCGAGGTTGCCCATCACCGTCTGGTGTACGGCCTCGGCCGTGAGCACGTCGCTCACCGCGTCGTACAGACCGGTGACGCCATCGAGGATCTCCGCGACAGCGTTGCGATGCGCAGCCGTGCTGATGCCAGCGGCGGCGAGTGTGCCGTTGCGGTCGGTTCGCCACTTCTCCAGCAGGGCCAGACCATCCACCACATCTCGGGCCGCGATGGCCTCGACGGGTTCCGCCACTTCCGCGTCGGTGTGCTGCAACGGTGACTGCAGCCGTAGAGGAAGGATGTATGCGGCCAATGCCAGGTCGCGCTCACGCAGGTTGCGTTCGATGCGGTAGCCGAGCATCGCCGCCAACGACTGCCCCTGGGCCACACCGTCGAGCAGGGTGAGCGCGCCCCGCACCCGCGACGAGGTCAGCTCGGTGTCGAACACCGCGCCGTTGGCGTCCTGGTGCGCGAGACGGGCGCTCCGCAGTACCGCGGCGGTGGTGGCATGGGCCAGCGAAGGGGTGTGCACGTACCCGAGGGTCTCGCCCGCCGAGCCCTGGTCGGGGTGTAGGGCCTCGATCCAGCCGTAGCAACCCACGTGGGTTCCGGTGGGGTTGGAAGCGCGTATGGCGGCCAAGCGGCGCGACGCCAGCGAGGTGTACCAGGCGTCGAGGCGGGTGGAGAGGCAGTCCAGGAAGCCCCGGAACGCCCACTCCAGTTGCTGCGGGTCGGCCGGCTCCAGTGAGGCCACCGCGTCGTGGAACCGCCCCAACCAGTAGTCGGGATCGGTGGTGACCGTGCGGAGCCGAATGGCGTCGCTCAGCAGCGCCTTGCGGAAGTCGGCGGTGATGCTCTGACCCATGGTGGCGGTGCCGCTCACCTCGGGGATGATCGCCTCGGTGAGGGCACGCGGACTGGCATAGGCGAACGGGATTTCGGTGGAGATCGCGTCGTCGATCCGCACGGTGTACGGCGCCGCCACCCGGGCGACCCGCACGATGTCGAGGGTGGCCACCGCCTCGGTGGACAGCACCGCCTTGGCCTGTTCGGCGGCGCGCTTGGCGGCGACGCGGTGCATCTCCTGGCTGGCCCCGAACGCCACGAGTGCCTCGAGAAGCGCCACAGAGTTCTGTCGCAGGGTCAGATCGCGCACACCGTTGTCGGCCGTGAGCAGATCCTTGATCTCCGCCAGGTAGCCGGTGGTCCCACTCTCGTCGCGTACCAAGGGCACGTCGAGGGCGTGATCTCCCTTGTCCATGGTGAGCTCGGACAGCCGGGTGAGGGTGTAGAGGCCCAGCTTCGACCAGAGCACGGCCGCGTAGCTGCCCTGGAAGGCGGCGATGCGATCCCAGTACACGCTCATGGCCTTGCGCTCGGCCGGGCCCACGAGTTGGCGGAAGCGCAGGCTCCACGGCACCGGCGTCCGCTGCAGCAGTGCGGTCAGGGTGCGGTCCACGTCCTGGGTCTCGCCGGCGCGGCGCAGATGGGGCACGGTCTGCACGAGCGGCGCGGCCATGTCGCGCAACGTGCCGGCGAAGCGGGAGATGTCGCTCTCCACCGTGTCGCGGGCCTCGTAACCGGCGCGGGCGACCACCGGCAGCACGCCGTAGGGCTGCGCTCCGACTCGCAAGGTCGGCAGAGGACCCGAGGCATGCAGGTGAGCGGCGGCATGGTCGCGCAGCGCGGCGTTGGCCTCATCGTCGACCACCGGGGCCAGCATCTCCCCCAGGAAGTAGCCGGCGGTGGCCTCCCACAACGCGTCGGCCAGGCCGGAACTCCACGCGTGCTCTCGCAGATCGGCGCCGGGGACCCCGTCGAGGCCGGCGGCGCCGAGACCGAGCGCACCCGCCAGGCGCCGGCCGGCCGAGAAGGCATCGAAGGCCGGGGCCGTCACCGTCGGGGCGAGGGCGGCGGCCTGGGCGTCGTTGTCGCCGCGGTGACCCGAGCGGGCTCGGCCGGTGTTGTTCGTGGGGGTTCCCTGGGCCACGAAGCCCAACCCGCCGGCGGCAGCCTGCGAGCTGAGCAGGGTGTCGAGCGCGGTCGCCGCCGTATCGGGAGTGAGGGTCCAGTCGACCCCCAGCACCACGAGGCGGGTCAACCCGCTGGCCAGGCGATGACCTGCGGCCAACTGGTTGTCGGCCACCGTGAGCAGCATGCCCGCCTCCCGCGCCGCCGCCGGATCGTGCAGCCATTTCATGCCCGGATCGTCGGGGAGTTCGCCGGCGGCGGCAGGTTCGCCTGGTTCGGGGGACGGCCCCGTTGCAAGCACGTCGGGCACGGCGTCACTCCAGACCCGGAAGACCTCGACCAGGGCGCCCTCGTCGCCCTGGTACCCCACGGCCACCCAGCGGTCGGGGAGGACACGCGCCGTGGGTGCCTGGGTCCACGACTTGGCCCGCCGGTTCACCTCCGGGAACTGCGGATCGTTCGCGCCAGGCTGATTGACCGGTCGGAGTTGGTCGACCAGGTAGCGCGCCCGACCCGGCCGGAACCGTTTCACGAGGGCCTCCCACCCCGTCGCCGCCACGGTGGCGTCGTCGATCGCCGGCCAGCGAAGGGTCCAGTACCAGTGCCCGGCTTCCTCTTCGTCTTCGGTCAGGCCCTCCTCGTGGGAATCGACGTGGATCTGATCGGGGAAGATGCGGATGTCGAGGGTGGTGCGGTCGGTGCTGAAGCGAGTCTCGATCCGTACCGGCAACAGCGCGACGGGGAAGCCGCCGTCGAGCGATGCCACCGCCTCCTCGGGCGAGCGCGCCAGAACGATGCCGTTGGAGAGTTCGGCGATGTTGCTCAGAAGATCCAGGCGCCGGCGTTCCGCCTCGCTGCGCCGGTCGTCGATGCGGCCGAGTTGGGTGTCGAGCCGTCGAAGCGTGGCGTCCGCCACCCCGGTGCGCAGCGCGGTCTCGCGTTCGGTCAGGAGTTCGGTGCGTTGCACGGCCAGCGCGGCGCGCTCGGCTTCGTGGCCCGCCAGCTCGGCCCGGGCGGCGGTGATGGCGGCGAGGTCGATGCCGGGCACTCAGACCACCTCGACCAGGTGCTTGGCGTGGACCAGCAACTCAAAGGGTTGCTGGAAAAGCGCGGCGGCCACGCCGTGGGCTTGGTTGACCGCCGGCAGGTGGGCCGACGCGGCCAGCGAGGCCAATGCGCCGGCGTTGAGCTGGCCGCCGGCGGCGATGCCGGTGAGATCGGGCCACGCGGCGTCGTTCCAGGTGCCCGGCGTCGCTCCGCGGGTGGTGTCGACCGTCTCGTCGAAGCCGAAGCGAGGTTCGGTGATGGGTTCCATGAGAGCGAAGAAGTAACCCGTGCCGTCGGTCAGGTCGTGGTCCTCGAGGTCGAACCCGTAGAAGGTCACATCGGGATCGAACTGCCCGGCGAAGATCGGGTGCAATGTCTCCGGCGGCACCGTGCTGGGCGTGCGGTCATCGACGGCCTTGATGGCCACCACGACGGTGTTCGGGTACCGCCGCAACAGCTCGCCCCGCACCAGCAACACGATCTTCGCCTTGCCGTCGGTGGTCTGCGCCGCCAGCAGACCATTGCCCCACAGGTGCATCTCGGGAATGTCGAGCTTGCCGTCGAGACGCCCCCAGAACCGCCGGAACGGAGTGCCGCGACGGTCGGTCGGGTAGCTGCGCCACAGCAACTCGCGGTTCATCTCGTGGTTCACTCCGGCCAGGAAGCCGGCGATGAAGCGTTGGTTGGTCTCCAGCACAGTGATGCTGTCGGTCGGGATCGTGTCGATGCCGGGCACGAAGCGGGTGCGGTCGAAGCGAGCCAGGTGCTGGAAGAGGGTGGCGCCGATCTGGGGGTAGGCCATCACCCGGTCGGCCGTTGGTGCCACCGCCCAGCCGTTGACCCGGTCGCGCACAGCGGCGATCTGGCTGACCGGCGTCCCCGCGAACGCCACCATGGCATCGAGCCGAGCCGGCTGGGCGACGGTCGGGTCGCATCGCTGCCGCAACGCCGTCGCCGCGTCGGCCAGCGCGAAGGGCACCAGTTGCAACGTCGGCTCGCCTACACCGAGGACCGTCGTCGCCAGAACTTCGCGGGCCGCGTCGCTGAAGCGGCTGAGCACGGCGGAGTCGGTCTGCAGCGCAGCGATCGTCACCGTGTTCACGGGCGTGTCGATGGGTGTGGTCGCCGGGTTCGCCGCTGGTGTCGTCGCGAGGACCGGTGTGTCGATCTCGACGGCACCTGGATGCAGACCGGGTCGCAGCGCGATCGGGTGCCGTCCGCTGGCGGAGAGGGCACCGGGCGGGATGCGACTGATGATGCTCGGCCCGTTTCTGGCCAGGCTGGTTTCCACGTTGGCCACCACGATGTTGTCGAGGTGCGGAGCGGTGCGCACCGTCAGGGCTCCCGCTCCCGTGAGGTCGAGCGCGTCCACCTCCAGGGCACCTCGCCTGGTGCGACCCACCAGGAAGCCACCGGCGCCGGCCGACGTCCCGGCCCGCTTCATCACCGAGGACAGCACATCGTTGACGGCAATGCCGTGCCCCTCGGCCGCGGCGGCGTGCACCAGGG
>JANMIX010000356.1:0-6012 GCA_031376015.1 Acidimicrobiia bacterium
CGGCCGGGGCACGGGGGATCTGCTGGACCGGGTCGTCGAGCTGCTCCCCGAAGAAGCAGCGCCGCTCGAGGACGACGGGGAGGACGAGGAACGGATCTTCGGCATCGCCATCGTGGGTCGCCCCAACGTGGGCAAGTCCACCCTCTTCAACCGGCTCATCGGCGAGGAGCGGGCCGTGGTGCACGACATGCCGGGCACCACCCGCGACTCCATCGACACCGTGGTGGAGACCGATGTGGGGCCGCTGCGGTTCGTGGACACCGCCGGGATGCGCCGGCGCAGCAAGGTCGATGAGGCCACCGAGTACTACTCCTTGGTGCGGGCCCTACAGGCGGTCGATCGATCCGACGTGGCCCTGCTCGTGATCGACGTCACCGTCGGCGTGACCGGCCAGGACCAGCGACTGGCCGAGCGGGTCGACGCCGCCGGGTGCCCCATCGTGGTGGTGCTGAACAAGTGGGACACCCTCGATGCCGAGGGCCGCGAGTCGATGATGGAGCAGGTCGAGCGGCGCCTGCACTTCCTGGGCGACGCCGTGGTCCTCAAGGTCAGCGCCCTCTCGGGCAAGGGCGTCCACAAGTTGCTGCCGGCGCTGGGCGACGCCATCGCCGCCTATCACCGCCGGGTGCCCACCCGCCGGGTGAACGAAGTGATCCGGGCCGCCCAGATCGCCCAGCCCGCCCCGCACGGGGCCCGTGTGCTCTACGCCACCCAGGGCGCCGCGGATCCGCCCACGTTCACCCTCTTCGCCAACCGTGAGCTTCCCCCGACCTACCTGCGGTTCCTCGAGCGGTCGCTGCGCGAGGCGTTCGACCTGGGAGCCACCCCCATCAAGCTTCGGGTGCGCCGGCGCGGCGAGTAGACAATCGGCCCATGCCCCAGAACGTCGTCCCGTTCGAGTTCTCCGACAACGCCAAGGCGTTGCGCGCCTTCGTCTATGGGTACTGGTGCGCCAATGGTCGCGGGCCCAACCTGCGGGCCGTGGCGGAGGGCACCGGGTTCGACCGGCGCACCATCATCCAGGGCTACAAGGAACTGCAGTTGGGGATCATCTGCGTCGTCGACCAGGACAGTGCCAACGTCAACCTGTTGAAGTTCCAGCCGTTCTCGTCGTTCCCCAGCCAGGTCGAGGTGTGGGTCGATGGTGCGTTCCACTCCTTCGCCGGGTGCGCCATGGAATCGGTCGCCATCTCCAAGATGCCACCGTTCGCCGATCATCGGGTGGAGTTGCGCAGCTTCTGTGCCTGCTGTCTGGCGCCCATCGATCTCGACGCCAGCAACGGGGTGGTCACCGCCCGGTTGGGGGCGCCGCTGGTGCACGTGTCACGCAGCCCCTGGGATTGGAACAACAACGACATCGTGCCCATGTGCGATGCCATGAACTGGGTGATCGACGCCGAGCACGCCGAGCGCTACGAGCAGATCGTCTCCCGGCGTGGTGTCTGCCTGGACATCGCCCAGGCCACCCTGTTCGTGAAGAACACCGGCGATCAACGCATGTGGCACTACGACTGGCCGGCGGAGACGCTCAATCCGGCCGCGGTGATCAAGGGCATGAAGGCGCTGGGCGTCGACGTCAGCGCCTGGACGGGCGAGCGCTCGCCCGTGCCCGGCGCCTGAACATCGCTACGCTCACCTCCGGATGCAACCCCTTCTCCTCGTCGTCGCCGTGGCGTCGGCTGTGGCCGCCGTGGTCTGGGGTCGCTCGGCCCGGTACCGCCAGCGCCTGCTGGTACGGGTGCAGGCAGATCATGGTCCTGACGAGGATGCCACCATCCTGGCCCGCGCCCAGTTCCGCAAGGAACTGCACACCACGTTGCTCTACGCCGCGGTGGCGATCGCCTCGTTCGGCACGGGGATGACCGACAAGGGCGAGATCGAACTGCTCTACGGGTTGGTGCTCATACCCATCGCACTGTCCGCCTTCTACGGCCGAGAGTTCATCCGCGAGGCCCGCCTGTTCGAGAAGCGCAGCTCCTTGGAGCGTCGCGCCGAGGAAGTGCTGTCACAGGAGGCGCTCGCTCCGCGTCGTTGGGCCGAACGACTCGCCCCCGACGACCTGCCCGAGATCCCCGGCTATGAGATCGGCCGCGTCTACCAGGCGGGCACCGGGTTGATGGCCGGCGACTTCTATGACGTGACCGAGTTGTCGCCCACCCGCCTCGCCGCGGTGATCGGCGACGTGACGGGGCATGGCATCGACGCGTCCATCACCGCCTTCCAGGTCAAGTACCTGCTGCGGGTCTTCCTCCAGGAGTACCGCGATCCGGCACAGGCGCTCGAGCAGTTGAACGCGCAGATGTCGGTGCACGCCCGCCCCGAGGAGTTCATCTCCCTGCTGGTGGCCGTGTTCGACACCGAAGCTTCCACGGTGCGCTTCGCGTCGGCCGGGCATCCGGCGGGCTGGCTCTGGCACGACCGCGAGGTGCAACCGCTCCGCGCCACCGGCCCGCTGCTGTTGCTGGACCCCAACGCCAGCTACCACAGCCGTGAGATTCCCCTTGAGAGCGGCGATGTCCTGTTGACCTACACCGATGGACTGGCCGAGGCGCGCGACGGGGCGCTGTTGTTCGGGGAGGAGCGGATCGCATCGGTGCTGCGACGCGACCCCGGTGTCGAGGCCGCGGTGTTGTGCAAGTCGCTGCTGGACGCCGCCCGCGAGTTCGCCACCCAGCCGCTCACCGACGACGTCGCCATTCTCACGGTGCGGCGCGACTGACGATGCCCTGGTGCGAGCACTGCGCCCGGTTTCTCAGCCCCAACACCGTCCGGTCCGATGGGACCTGCCCGGTGTGCGGGTCGAACCTCGGCGGTGCAGTGGCGACGTCGACCGCGGCGACACATCCGGCCGTGCCGGCTGGTGGGGGACCCGATGGCGTTGCGACGAGCGGGGATGCGGAGGTGGGGGAGGACTACAAGGCGCCATGGCACTTCAAGCTCATGGTGGTGATGGCCGTGATCTACCTCACGTGGCGCTTGGTGCAACTGGCGACCTGGCTGATCTGAGCCGACCCGGTTGTAAGCCTCCCCGGGAGTTCGGGCTACGATCGCATCTCCCAACGGGCTGTGGCGCAGTTTGGTAGCGCACTTGACTGGGGGTCAAGGGGTCGCAGGTTCAAATCCTGTCAGCCCGACCACGAAGCTGCAGGTCAGAGCCGGTGCCCCCAGCACCGGCTCTTCTGCTTCGACGGGCGGGCGTCCGCGATATCGGCAGCTACGGCGCGTCGCGGCGTCGCTTTTCGTCTTCGGCTCGCTGCGCCTCGGCCATCTCCGCACGCCGGGGTGGGTACCAGCGGCCGCCGCACCACACATGGTGCCTCGCGATAAGGCCGGTCGTTTCGTCCAGCGTGAGAACGTGGCAGTGGTGCACGGTGAAAGTCGTACCGTTGCTCTGGCTTGCTTCCACGTAACGGATGACCTCGCCGTCGGGGAGCCGCATCCGGTCGAGCTCGTCGAAACGCCCAGGCTCGTCAAACCAGCGCGACCACACCTCGGCAATCGACTGACCGCCGCGCTTTTGGAATCGCCACTCGGGCACGGTGGCGTCGAGGAGCGCGTGCGGGGCGTAGAGAGCGGCGGCCTCGCTGCCCCGTCCCTGCGAGATGAGCTCGAGCAGGCGGTCGACGGATGTGGAGATGTTCGTCTTCGAAGTCGTCATGGCCGCATTGTGCTCTGTCCGCTTGCAGCCAGCTTGCAGCGCGGCTTGCCTGGCCCGTGGTGCGCGGGCGTCCCGGTAGTTCCGTATGCATACCCCAAGGTCCGGGCTTGTGTTCACCACGTTCCGATCTACAGCCACCAGCACACGAGAACCGAGAGGGCCGCGAGAAGGCCGTAGAGCAGGTAGAAGTGGGACTGTCGGAGCGAGTACATGATCTCTGCGCGCACGTCGCCCGCTACTGCGGTCCGGTGAACGCTGTACGAGTAATCGCTCATGCTGTCGCTGCGTAGTAGATCTTCGATCTGTCGTGACCTTTGAATGAACCGCCATTGGAATCGGCGATATGACAGCTCGATCAACGCGAAAACAAGTGCCACAACTATTCCAGCTACGGCCAGGCGTGGGAGCGCCTCCTTGATCGCTAAGGCTTCGAGCGCAGACCATGTCGTTGCGCACCACGTTTTTACCTGGAGACCGTTGGAGTCGAAGCGGGCGATGTTGTCCTGCACGATCCCTATCTCGAGCATGCAAATCTCATGCCGTCTCTGCTCACGATCAGAGTCGTTCGTTGGCATATTCAACAGTGTACAAATTCGCTGAAGGCCCCGACCCTCAACCGTCGCCCGCTACGTCGCCGATCAATTCCCCGGAAGGCCGTTGTCACCTCACGACGGCGGAGGGTACCGTCATGGCGGGTGCCGGCGTAGGGGCACCCCTTTTGGTCGGGAGGTGCGATGTCCGTGATTCGGATGTTGGATCGAGGTAGCGCTCCGTCCCTGCTGCAGGCGCGTGCCGCGCTGACGGAAACGGGCGGGTCGGCCTGGGCCTTCTATCTCGGCGGTGCCGGCCATCAGGGGTTCACGGCCTACACGAAGGCATTCGTGGCCACCTTGATGGCCGAGGGTGTCGGGATGCTCCCCATCTACGTGGGAGCGCAGGGAGCGCTGTCGCACCAGCGAGGGGTCAGCGATGCGCTCGACGCGGTGCGATTGAGTGCGACCTTCGGCGACCCGAACCGATTGCTCGTCACCGACATCGAGCGCTTCGCCAGCGATGCCAACCCGGCGGCTGCGGTTGACTACATGCGGGGCTGGACACAGACCCTGCACCAACACGGGTTTCTTTCCGCGGTGTACGGCTCGTTGGAGCTCATGAACGGGATCGCAGCCGGAGCCGGGCCCAGGGCTGACGCAATCTGGCCTGCCGCGTGGCTCGTCGACGCGGGCAAGACGGTGCCCCAGGCCAAGTGGCCGTCGGTTCCCACCGCGGTGCCCAAGATCGCCGCCAACCTGTGGAACAAGCCCGGTCAGCGGGCGTGGCAGTTTCTCGGCGATGTCGTGTTCCCAGCGAGCAAGATCAACGTCGACGTGTCGGTGATCGACGCCGAGTGCTTCTCCGCCCTGAAGCCTTCGCCGCCTCCACTGCGTGGTACCGCCCGCCCCCCGGTTGAGACGCCCCACGACAGTGTCACCCCACCGACGGGCGCCACGATCGTCGTGCAGCCCGACGACACCCTGTCGGAACTCGAGGCGACGCACGGCCTCCCCGCAGGCTCGTTGTTCGCCGCCAACCGAGCCGCGCTCGACGCCACGGCCAGGGCCCACGGCCTCCCCGACAGCGACAACGGGAACAAGCTCTTCCCTGGCCAGGTGTTGCGGCTCCCCACCGGCGCCACGACGCCAGCGGTCGCCGGTGGGTCGGGCACCATCGTGGTTCGACCCGACGACGTCCTGTCACTGCTGGAGATCCAGCACGGGCTGGCCCCAGGGACGCTGTTCGCGGCGAACCGAGTGGTGCTGGATCTGACCGCGCGGCAGCACGGGCTCCCCGACAGCGACCACGGCAACAAGATCTTCCCCGGTCAGGTGCTCGTCATTCCCTGAGCCAGCTGCCAAGGCGCCTCAGAGGGAGTATCAGTCGTCGTCGACGATGGTGCCGATTCCGTGGCCGTCGAGGATCGCAAGACCGACGGGACTCGACAGATCGACGAAGAAGGTTTCGTTGCCTTCCACGGCGGTGTCACCCACTACCGGCACCACGAAGCCGACGGATGTCGATCCCGCAGGAATCGACTTCGCGAAGTTGGTCTTGGCCAGGTAGTCGGTCCCGCTCGTGGCCGTGCCGTCGGAGGTCGTGAGGTTCACGGAAGTGGAACTGGAGGACGCCTGGGAAAGGCTGAGCGTGAACCTCATGTAGGTCTGGCCGCTGTTGCCCTCGATCAGGCTGGCGTCGTTGATGGAGACCGTCGGGCCCGACGGGCCGTCGTCGTTGAGGATGGTGCCCAGGCCCTGGCCGTCGGCGATGGTGGCGCCCGAGGGACTGGAGATGTTGAAGAAGAACGTCTCGTCCGGTTC
>JANMIX010000361.1:0-1732 GCA_031376015.1 Acidimicrobiia bacterium
TTCCACTCCCGTACCCCTCACCGCAGCGGCCCCAACCTGGGCCCCACGCCACGGCGCGCCTCCTCTCACATGAGCCGCCACTCACGCCCGCCGCTGGAGGTGGCCGCCGCGCCGCAGGCATCGACCCAGGGATCTAGCCCCGAGTCCGTGACGCCACCCCGTAGGGCCGCCTTCGCCAGCGCGGCCCGCCCGGCACCCTCGGCCGCGTCCAGCGAAGTCTCCGACAGCTCCTCCTCGATGGCGAACATGTGCTTGGCGGCGCGACCCATCTCGATGCGCAGGGTGAAGCCGGTGAGGTCGCGCGCCGCCTGATCGGCGGTACGCCAACCCCGCTCCCATGTGTCGGCCGCCAGTGCCCGCAACGCCGTCGTCCAGGCCGTGTCGCCGATCGACTGCCGGCGGGCCTCCAACTCCGCCCGGGCGCGCGGGTCACGGGCGCACTCGATGACGCGTAGGTCGGTCGAGTACGTGAGTTCCGCCGGCGTCCCGGCCGTGGCCGTCTCCGAGGCCGCCACCCAGCCGGTGCGCTCGGTAGTGCGCTCCCACGCCTCCCAGACCGCCTGGTCGTCCTCGGCGGTGCCCCCTGTGGTGGTGCTGGTCACCTCGATGCGGCGGCTGGCGATGATGATGGCGATCCCGAGCAGGTCCACTGCCCGCACCAGTTCCTGATCGCCGGTGAGTGGACCCAGAGCGGTGAGCCGCTGGGCCGCCTCGCGCAGTCCGGCCGCTCGCAGCCATGTGGCGGCCTGCACCTTCACCAGCCACTCCGCCGCCATCCACACTCGCGCCCGTTCGACCTGCGGATCCGCGGAACTGCCCGGGAGGCGCACCGCCAGGGGTTTGAGTTGCTGGCGCTCGCTGCTGGGCAGGCCGGCGTTGAGCCACCGGGCGTATGTGGCCAGATTGGGCGGCACCGACTGAGGATGGTCGGAGTGGGGTTGCTTGTGGAGCCAGGCCGCCAACTCCAGCAGCGTGAGGCGAGAACCTCGCCGCGCATGCGGGTTGGCCTCCAACTGGACGCCGGCCAGTTCGGGGGTGTCGGCGTCTCCCATCGACTCGAGGGCTTCGCCCGTGCGCGCCACCGGTGCGGTGCGGGCTTCGGAGAAGTCCTCGGCCATCACCAGGACCGCCGCCAGCGCGTCCCACCCCGATTCGCGGGCCTCGTCTCGTTCGCCCGAACGCCAGGTCCACGCCGCGGGCTCGGACAACTCCAGGCCGCCCCGGCCGCCGTCGAGCGCTTCGAACTGCAGCATCGAGGCGCCCAGCCGAGCCTGGGCCGCCGGCGCGAGGATCTGGAACGGGTAGGCGTCGGGCACCCGGTCCTCGAGCAGTTCGCGGGCCACCGCGTTGGGCGTGGCGCCGCCGGCGGTGGGCCATCCGTCGTTGGCCAGGCCGTGACCGATCCCTTCGAAGGTCGGCTCGAAGTCGATGCACGCGTAGGCCAGTTCGCCGGCGAACTCCCCGGCGATCTCCTTGAGGAGCCGGTAGCGGGCCAGCATGCCGTGCTGGTCCACGTGCGGTCCGCCGGCACCGAGGGCGAGATGGGGCAGGTTGCCGTAGGTGAGCGACACGGTCCGGATGCGGTCCTCGAGCGAGCCGGTCACCGCGTCGCACCAGGCGTGGGACACCCCGCACTCCTGCAGCAGCCCGGCCACCTTGCCCGCCGGGACCTCGTACTCGACGCCGAGGATCCGCACGGCCAGGGGCACCTTCTCGTCGACGTCCCCGGCCA
>JANMIX010000364.1:0-1626 GCA_031376015.1 Acidimicrobiia bacterium
TCGACCGCGTGCTCGACGCGGCCGGGCCCTCGCTGCGCTGCATGCGCGACGCCACCCGCGGTGGCGTGGCCTCGGTCCTCAACGAGCTGGCCCAGGCGTCGGGCGTCGCGATGATCGTGCGTGAGAACGCCGTTCCCGTGGACCCGATGGTGATGGGGGCCACCGAGATCCTCGGGCTCGATCCGCTTCATGTGGCCAACGAGGGCGTTCTGGTCGCGGCCGTCGCGGCCGAGGGCGCCGAGGCGGCACTCGCGGCTCTCCGGGCGATGCCCGGCGGCGAGCGGGCGGCCGAGATCGGCGAGGTGCGGGCCGACCCTCCGGGGATGGTCCTGCTGGAGACGGCGTTCGGCGGCAAACGGGTACTCGATCAACTCGTGGGCGATCCGCTCCCGAGAATCTGTTGAACGGGGGAGTCGAATGAGCACGACGGAATTCGTTCCGAACCAGCACGCCACGGAAGCGGTCACCGCTCATGTGATCTGGATGACCACGGGCCTCGGCTGCGACGGCGACTCGGTGGCCATGACCTCGGCCACCAACCCGAGCCTCGAGGACATCATCCAGGGGGTGATCCCCGGCCAGCCGAAGGTCGTGATCCACACCCCGGTGCTGGCGTTCGAGAACGGCGCCGACTTCCTGCAGGCCTGGTACGACGCCGAGGCCGGCAAGCTCGATCCGTTCGTGCTGATCCTCGAGGGCTCCGTGCCCAACGAGGAGATCAACGGCGAGGGCCACTGGGCCGGGATGGGCGTCAACCCGTCCACCGGCCAGCCCATCACCACCAACGAGTGGATCGACCGGCTCGCCCCGAAGGCGGCGGCGGTCGTGGCCATCGGCACCTGCGCCACCTACGGCGGCATCCCGGCCATGAAGAACAACCCCACCGGCGCGATGGGGCTGCCCGACTACCTCGGCTGGAAGTGGAAGTCGAAGGCCGGTCTGCCGATCGTCTGCATCCCGGGGTGCCCGGCCCAGCCGGACAACACCACCGAGACGCTGCTCTACCTCGTGTTCCAGCTCGCGGGCATGGCGCCGATGATCGACCTCGACGAGCAGCTGCGGCCGCGCTGGCTGTTCGGGCGCACCGCCCACGAGAGCTGCAACCGGGCCGCCTTCTACGAGGAGGGCGACTTCGCGACGGAGTACGGCTCGGACCACCGCTGCCTGGTCAAGCTCGGCTGCAAGGGACCCGTGGTCAAGTGCAACGTCCCGCTGCGCGGGTGGCAGAGCGGCGTGGGCGGCTGCCCCAACGTCGGCGGCATCTGCATGGCCTGCACGATGCCCGGCTTCCCCGACAAGTACATGCCGTTCATGGACGAGGACCCGCGCGGCCGGATCTCCTCGAACGTCGCGAAGTTCACCTACGGGCCGATCCTGCGCATCGGCCGCCACCAGGGGATAAAGCGCAGGTACGACAAGGAGCCGGAGTGGCGTCACAACCGCGCCGAGCTCACCACCGGCTATGAGAAGACCTGGTGATCTGAGATGGCCATCGACACACCCGCACAGGCCTCGACGCAGCAGAAGGTCGTCGTCAAGGAGATGTCCTGGGATCCGATCACCCGCATCGTCGGGTCGCTCGGCATCCACACGGAGATCGACTTCACGAACCAGAAGGTGAACAAG
>JANMIX010000373.1:0-2284 GCA_031376015.1 Acidimicrobiia bacterium
ACCGACCCGGTGCCGGCGACGGCGCCGGTCGTCGCAGTCGCCTCGGCGGGGAAAAGGGCGCGGACGCGCCTGCCCAGCAGGTGCCCGGGTACCGCCGCGTAGATCAAGACATCGGCATCGAAGGCATCCACCTCCCGACGGTCAGCGCGCCGACCGGCTGGCGGCCACCTCGGCGACGAATTCCTCTGCCCGCTCCGTGCTCACCATCGGAGCGTCGGAGAGCCGGGCGCTTCGGCCGCGGTCCAAGAGGTTGCGTAGTCGCTCGGCGTCAGCGAGCGCCCGGTCGGCGCGGCGAACGCGGACCGCGTCGGGGCGCACGACAACAGCTATCGCTCGCCCATGGCGGGTGATGGTCACTTCCTCGCCCGCGAGCACTCGGTCGAGGATCTCCGGCAACGCAGCCCGTGCCTCGCTGACCGACATCGTGGACATGGCCGAAGTGTACACACACGTACAGTCTTGTACATCCTGGTTTCGATGCTGCCCCGGTGCTCGTGGCTCAGTCGAGGCCCGACATGCGCCGGAACTCGTCGGTGGTGTTGGTGTGGGGGAAGAGCACGTCGGGGACCGGGACGCCGAGGCGTTCGCACAGCGGCCCCCACCCCTCCGACGCCTGCCAGTCCAGCAACCGGGCCGGATCCGCGGTGGCCCGCACCTCGGCGTTGTGGCGTTCATAGGCAGCCTTGGCGGCCTCCTCGTCGCGCCAGTCGGGGGTGAACGTGCCCGAGAACATGTCGTAGATCATCTTGCGCCAGTCGTCGGCCTCGAAGCGGTCGACGCCCTGGAAGATGGTGCGCGACGCGCTGGTCCACCATGTCTCCGCGGAGTCGCGGGTGGAGAGCACGATGAGGGCGTCGGGGTACTTCTCGGCATGCTCCTGCCAGAAGGCGCATGCGGGCCAGTCGACGGCGGCGCGGTAGGGGCTGTCGCCGTAGAGCGCCTCGAAATCGACCCCCTTGCCGTGGACTGCAGCCGACCACACCGCCACATCCTGGGGCCGGCCGAACACCTCCATCATGTGGTAGCAGGGCCCGCCCAGGAGGATCTCGAGCGCATCCTTCAACGATTTGGTCCCGGTGCGACCGAGGCCCGCTCCTACCACTCGCAGTGTCATCGGCGCAGTCTCGCGGCTGGCAAGGGTACGTGCCCTGAAGGCCATCGAACGCGGCGCCGTGTCGGGGCGGGCACGATGAGGGTGTGCAGCCAGCCGTTGTCGGGTGGATCAGATCGCCGGTGGCGGCGCGGGCCTACCTCGCGACGGTCGCGGCACTCGGGGCGGTCTGGTGGCTGGCCGTGTTCGGCTCCGAGGACATCCGCCGCTTGACGCTCGGGGGATGGTCGCCGCAATGGCTCTTCGGCCCGGATCTCTGCCTGTTCGTCGGAGCCTCCGCCCTCGGCGCCATCCGTGCCTCGTGGCGATGGGCGGCCTTGGCCGCGATCTGGACGACGAGCGTCTCCCTCGCGCTCGTCGGGTACTCGATCGCAACCCGTCAGGCCGGTTGGGGAGCGGTCGCGATGATCCCCTGCGCGGTCGTGGTGATCGCCGCGGCGATCACGCTTCGCGCCGGGGTCTTCCCCACCGGCTGGTTCTTCACCGGACCGTTTCGCTTCCGCGAAGCACACGAGCGCACCCCGAAACACCACCTCAAGTCGAGTCTCGCCCAGCTCGTGGTGTTCTGGACGGCGTTCTTCGTCGCGATCCCCGCCGTCCTCACCGCCGGCGAGACACGGGTGCGTATCGACGCGCCCAGTCTCCGCCAGCCGCCTTTCCGCGCCGCGGGCGTGCTCCTCCTGGCCGTCGGCAGTGCCGTCGGGCTGTGGTCGTGCGCCTCCATGGCCCTGCAAGGTCATGGAACCCCGCTCCCGGTCGCGACCGCCCGAAGGCTCGTGATGGTCGGCCCCTACCGACACCTCCGCAATCCCATGGCGGTAGCCGGCGCGCTCCAGACCATCGGGGTGGGTCTGCTCCTCGGCTCATGGACTGTCGTCGCGGTAGCGCTCATCGGCGCACTCGCCTGGGATGTGTTCATCCGGCCCGACGAGGAGCAGGACCTCGCTCGCAGGTTCGGGCCCGCCTTCGACCACTATCGACGCTCCGTGCGGTGCTGGCTCCCACGACTACGAATGAGACCCCACTCGCAACCCCCTAGATCTGGCGCCGTGTCAGATCCGGGGCCGTCCATCACGTCCAGGTAGCCCAAGCGCTACACCTGACTGAGGTGTGTCTGACTCTTCGCGACGGATCCCGGGTTGATTCAGACCACAGGGAACGGCGGCGGGTTGG
>JANMIX010000456.1:0-3130 GCA_031376015.1 Acidimicrobiia bacterium
GTGGAGGCGCGCTGTTCGCCGCGGTACCACCAGTCCAGCGCCCCACGAATGGCCCGGGGCGGTGCCAGCTCGAACGCGAGGGCCTGCTGCGTCGCGGCGCGCAACGCCTGTTCCATCTCGAGGTCGGTGGGATCCGCGCAGGCCACCGTGAGCGCCTTGTCGTCGAGGCGAACCGGAATCATCCCGTACTTGCGCGCCAGGGATTCGTCGAGCAGCTGGACGGCGCGGGCCTCGATCCGGTCGAGGCGCGCCACCGGCACGCGGAAGGTCGACGCGACGTGCACGGCGAGCTCGTCCGTCGTGATGTCGTTGGCGCGCGCGATGCCGTCCCACAGCTGCTCGGTCGTGAAGTCGTCCTCGAGCCGGCGCGGATCGGCGCCGGAAAGGCCGAACCGCAGGGCCACGAGCGACAGCCAGTGACGCGAGATCCGGTCGTGGCGCGCCGAGACGGCCGCGGAGAACGGTTCGGGCGCGTCCTCTTCTTCCTGTGTCACCTCGACCGGGTTGTCCCCGTCAAGGTCTCGCGCAGCACGTTCTTGGCCACCTTGTCCAGGGTGGCCTTGGGAAAATCGTCCACCAGGTATACGGCGCGGGGGCACTTGAAGTCGGCCAACTTCGTCTTGCAGTGGGCGATGATCTGCTCGCCCAGATCATCAGGGGCGCCGGGGCCGGGGACGATGAAGGCCACCGCCACCTGGTCCAGGAAATCGTGGCGCTGGCCGACCACGGCCACATCGGCCACGCCGGCCACCTCGCGGCAGGTGTCCTCCACCTCTCGGGCCGACACGTTTTCGCCGCCGACCTTGAGGGCGTCCTTGTCGCGGTCAGCGAAGTAGAGGAAGCCGTCCTCGGAGAGGCGCACGTTGTCGCCGGTGCGGAACCAACCATCGTCGGTGAATGCCTTCGAGTTGGCTTCGTCGTTGTTGTAGTACTCGAGGAAGAGCTGGATGCCTCGGGTGCCACGGACCCACAGCTCACCGATCTGGCCCGGCTCGCAGACCCGGCCGGTGTCGTTGTCGACGACGAGGAACTCATAGCCCGGGGTGGGCCGGCCCATGGTGCCCTCGGGGTAGATCTGGTGGAAGCTGCTGCGGGTGGCGTGGATGACGGTCTCGGTCATGCCCCAATGGGCGGTGACCCGCATGCCCAACCACGAGTCGAGCACTCCCATGATGAGGCCGAACACGCCGACCTTCACGTGGTGGGCGGGCACCGGTTGGTCGGCCACCCCCTTGAACACGAAGGGGATGAGCGAGAGATGGGTCACGTTGTGCTTCACCACCAGATCCCAGAACCGTGATGCGGAGTACTTGGGCTGCAACACGATCGTGCCGCCCACGCCGAGGGTGGTCCACGTCGACCAACTCTGGGCGTTCACGTGGAAGAAGGGCAGGAACACCAGGTAGACGTCGTCGCCCGTCATGCCGATGTTCTCCGGCCCCATGCGCGACGCCCATATGGCATTGGCGTGGGTGTGCACCACGGCCTTGGGGCGCGACGTGGTGCCCGAGGTGAACATGATCCCCACCGGCAGCATCGGCTCGGCCGGGCGCGGGGCGAGCGAGGCGGCGTCGGCGTAGAGATCGCCGAAGGCGAGCATCCCTTCGGGCCGCGGCCCGGCGGCTGGGTTGCCGCTGTCGTCGTCGGTGACGGCGATCCACTTGAGGCCGGGGGCGTTGTCAGCCACCAAGGCGGCGAACTGGGGTTGGGTGATGGCGGCCACGCACTCGGTGTGGGTGGCGAAGTACTCCACCTCGGCACCGGCGCTGCGGGTGTTGGTGGTGACCCCGACGGCACCGAGGATGGCGCAGCCGTACCAGGCCACCACCATCTCCGGGCAGTTCTCGGAATGGATGAGCACCTTGTCGCCCTTGGTGACGCCCCGGGCGGCCATACCGGCGGCGACGCTGGAGGCCTCGGCCAGGAACTGGGCGTAGGTCCAGGTGCGTGCGTCGCCGTCGCGGGGCTCCCAGATGAGGAAGGGGTGGTCGGACTTGTGGGTGGCCCAGTGCTGCAGCAGCGAGGGCAGGTCCTGGCCCGCCATCTGGAAACGGGCGACGGTCTCGGGATCGAAAGTGGTGGCGCTCACGGCCCCAGACGGTAGGCCAGCAGCGCGGCCGGAGGCTCACGCACCCGCCCGCGACCGGTTACCCGACGCGCCCGGGACAGCCGGGGCAGGATGGGGGCGTGCGACTCGCTCGCTTCCGCCACGGGCCCGACACATGGGTCGGCCGCATCCACGGCGAAGAGGTCGAACCGTTGGCGCCCGGTGAGGGCCGCCACGGCCAGGAGGCGCTGCTGCGCTTCGCGGTGGCGTGGAACCACGGTGCCGACGAGCCGGCGCCGATGGGCCACCCGTTGCCCTTGGCTTCGGTGACCCTGCTGGCGCCGGTGCCCGAGCCGCCCTCGATCCGCGACTTCTATGCCTTCGAGGCGCATGTGGCCACCGCACGCGCAACGCGGGGTTTGGAGATGGAACCCGACTGGTACGAACTACCCGTCTTCTACTTCACCAACCCCGCGGCGGTGATCGGCCCGGGTGAGATGGTGCACGCGCCGCCGGGCTGCGCCGAACTCGACTACGAGCTGGAGGTCGCTGCCGTCATCGGCTACTCCCTGCACGACGCAACGGCCGAGGACGCCTTCGATGCCATCGCCGGGTTCACGGTCATGAACGACTGGTCGGCGCGCGACCTGCAGCGCCGGGAGATGCGGTTGGGCTTGGGGCCGTCGAAAGGCAAGGACTTCGCCACCTCCCTGGGACCGATCCTGGTGACCCCCGACGAGCTGCCCGGCGGTCGCGATGGGCGGCCGGCGGCGGCGATGACCGCACGGGTCGACGGTGTCGAATGGTCGCGGGGCGAACTCGGCGACCTGCACTTCAGCTGGGCGCAACTGGTGGCCCATGCCTCCGCGGGCACCGTATTGCGGCCGGGCGACGTGATCGGCTCGGGCACCGTGGGCACCGGTTGCATCCTGGAGCTGGCGGCGGGACCACAGGGGCCCAGATGGCCGACTATCTGTGGCCGATCAACCGGGCCTTCAACCTGAACTACGAGGGCGTCATCTACGTGGCCGGCAGCGTTGCGGTAAGCGGGGTCGTCCGCGGACAGGTGACGGTCGCCACTAC
>JANMIX010000425.1:0-2202 GCA_031376015.1 Acidimicrobiia bacterium
GTCGGCGGCGCGGGTCGCTCCCGTGGAGGTGACGTTGAGGTAGACGGTCCGGGCCGAGGCCGGCAGGCCACCGAGGCCGGCCACCTGCACGGAGCGGTCTTCGCCACCAGGCAGCTTTCCGCCGTTGCTGCGAGTGTCATATATCCGGGCGGGTGTCAGCGGCATGAGGCGTCCGGTGCTTATTGATGAGCCGTCGTTGCGGAACCAGCCGGCGGTGACCCGAGGTGTCGTGCCCGAATCGAGGACCGACCACACCCACTCGATCAACAAGGCGAGTCCGTTCGCGAGCCAGGTGTAGATGCCCTGGATCACCTTGTCCCACGCCCAGCCGACCGCACCGCCCACGGCGTCGCCAACGAACCCGAACAGCGACCCGAGGCCACCGATGGCCCAGTTGAACATCACGCACCTCCATCGGCGGGAGGCCACGAGACGACCTCAGCGATCTCCTCGACGCTGGACACGACCGAGTAGGCCGCCAGCGCCGGTGTCGGGCCCGGCCGGGTGTCCCATCCGTTGATCCGCCAGTCACCGCGTTCCCAGGCCAGCTCCACCGTCACGGTCCGCCACGCCTGCCGGGGAGCACCGACGCCGGGGACACCGACCAGGAGCACCGCCCACACCTCGACGACCGCCCGGTGCTCGTCGCCCGACACGACCCGCGCAGTGAGGGGGATCTCGGACCACACCATCTCAGCAAGCGACACCCCCGCATCGCCCAGCTCGGCGGACAGCTCGGCCAGCTGACCCGACGATACCGACGCCAACGCCGGCCCGTAGCCCGACGTAGCGATCGAGCCGATGATGTCGGAGCGGGTGATGAACCCGGCGGTAGCGATCTCGCCGGTCAACGACACAACCGTCAGCGCCGCGGCACGTGCGCCCTCGGCATCGTGTCGCCAACCGTGCGGGATCCCGTCGACTACTTCGGCCGGCCCCACCGGCGACTCCAGTGCCACGGCGTCAACCGCGACCGGGACAGCGGCATCCGGGTCGGTGGCCGATGAGCTGCATGCCCGCAACCCGATCGACCCTGCCGCGACCACGGCGATCGCTGCAACTGTGTACATCGTCGAGGACCGCATGGCTCAGGTCGCGTTGTAGACGGTCATCGCGATCGAGTGCGCGAGCCCGGCGATCATTGCAGCGCCGATTCCGCCGAGGACCCATTTCTTCCCGGCCGAGGACGCCGAGTAGCTGGAACCGAAGTGCCCGACACCGGTCGCGACACCCCCGATCAACAACCCGGCTACCGCGGCCGCGATCGCCGCGAACTTCAACCATCCCAACACCTGGGTGATGAGCGCGCCGCCGGGAAGCGTCGCGTCCGGCGCCGGGTCCGGCACCTGCGCCCACGCCGGGCTGGCGACGACAAGCACCGCAACCACCATCAGCCCGAGCCCGACCGCCACACGCAGCTTGTGTCTCGACACCGGCACACCTCCTCGATCGCTCGGCACCCCGCGGGTGCGCTCCACGAACCAGGACCCACTCGCCGGCAGCGGTCGCGCAACAACGAACCCGCCCGAAGGTGGGAACAAGAGCGTGAAGCTCATCGCCGCCCCGATCGCCGCGCTCGTCGCCTCGCTCCTCGCGTTGCCCGCGCTGATGGCGACCGGCGACACCGAGCTGGTCGGATGCACAGGTACCGCTCAGCACGATGCCGTGCTGGCCACCATCCGAACCCTCGAATCCGGCGGCGACTACAGCGCCCGAGCCTCCGGATCCTCAGCCTCGGGCGCCTACCAGTTCGTCGACCTCAATTGGGCCGGCTACGGCGGCTACCCCCAAGCCTGGCAAGCGCCCCCTGCGATCCAAGACGCCAAGGCCATCGAACACGTCAGCGGCATCCTCGACGCGCACTACGGCGACGTCGCCGTCGTACCGGTCATCTGGTACCTCGGGTACCTCCCCGCCCCAGGGTCCGAAACCTGGGACACCGGGCCCTCTCCCGGAGCGGGCAACCGGCTCACGCCACGCGAGTACCAAGCGCGCGGGCTCGCCGAGTACGACCGGCAACTTCTCCTCGCGCTTCCCGGCAGCGGAGCCGGCGATGGCTGCCTACCCGGTGGGTCGATCGCCGCCCTCGCTGATGGCTTCGCGTACCCCGGCCCACTCCCGCTGTTCGCAACGGCTCCCGTCGACAGCCCGCACCACGACTACCCGGCATGGGACTGGCCGATCCCGAGCGGCACGCCGATC
>JANMIX010000427.1:0-5338 GCA_031376015.1 Acidimicrobiia bacterium
CGACCGCGTCGCCGGCTGGTGCGAAGCCTGGGCAGTGGGCCACGCCTCCGACCGCGAGTGCGATGAACTGGGGATGTCGGCCGCCCAACGCCTGGCCGCCCGTCGGGCCATCGAGGGCCTGGGCCTGGGTGCCGAGCCTGACCGGGTGGTACTCGACGGCAAGTGGGACTTCGTGGGCCGAGGCACCACGGTCACCTTGGTGAAGGCCGACGCGTTGTGCCTGTCGGTGGCGGCCGCCTCGATCCTGGCCAAGGTGACCCGCGACCGGATCATGCGGGCCGCCGCCGAGCACCACCCCTACTGGGATTTCGAGTTGAACAAGGGATACCCCTGTCCCCGGCACAAGGCGGCGCTGCGGGGGGTGGGGCCTTCGGCGATCCATCGCCGGTCATGGGTTTTCATGGACGGCCTGCCCTGGACCGGGGTGCCCCGCGCCGCCGCCGGCGGCCAGTTGGCGTTGTACTGAGCGGTCACGCCCGCACCTAACCTCCCCCCGGTGAGCACCGAGGACGAACTGGAGCGGAGCCGAGCCGAGTTCGAGGCCCGGGTCGATCGGCGCTACGCGGCGCGGACCACCACACCGTCGATCGGCAAGGGATCCCCAGTGGCACTGCTCACCACCGGGCTGATCTCCACGCTGATTCTGGGCGTCACGGTGCTGGCGCTGGGTGGGGGACTACTGCTCATCCCCGCGGCGGTGCCGTTGGTGACGGTGCTCGGTGTGCTGACGGCCCGCCGGCTCAGCTCGTCCTGAGTTCCCGGAACGGGCTGGTGGTGTCAATGCCGGGTTCCTTGGGCATGCCGAGGACCCGTTCGGAGATGATGTTGCGCAGCACCTCGTCGGTGCCGCCGGCCACCCGCATGCCCGGCAGCCCGCACAGGAACTTGCTCCAGGCGTAGGTGCCCCATTCGCCGGTGTCGGCGGCCATGCGCGGGCCCAGAGCCCGGGCGACGAACTCGGAGAGGGCCACCAGGTTGTTGGTGAGGCTCAGCTTGGCGGTGGTCAGTTCCGGCCCGGGTGCCTGGCCCGCCTTGATCTTGTCCATGGCCCGCTGGTTGTTGAGCTTGGCCACCTGGAATCCCGAGTAGAGCCGGGCCAGTTCCTGGCGGAGCAGGGGATCCTCGGAGAGCCCGAAATGGCGGAGCATCTCGATGAGGCGGGTGGCGTTGGCGATACCACCGAGACCGCCGGAGGCGACACCACCGGCACCGATGGAGGCCCGCTCGTTCATGAGGGTGGTGAGGGCCACGGTCCAACCGGCGTTCACGTCGCCCAGACGATGATCGTCGGGCACCCGCACCGCGTTGAAGAAGACCTCGTTGAAGCTGGCACCGCCGGTCATCTGGCGCAGCGGGCGGATCTCCACTCCGGGGGCGTGCATGTCGACCACGAACCCGGTGAGGCCCCTGTGCTTGGGGGCGTCGAAGTCGGTACGGGCGATGATCTCGCCGATGTCGGAGTACTGGGCGCCCGAGGTCCACACCTTCTGGCCGGTGAGCACCCACTCGTCACCGTCGCGGTCGGCCCGGGTGGTGAGCGATGCCAGGTCCGAGCCGGCGCCGGGCTCGGAGAACAACTGGCAGCCGACCAGGTCGCCGCGCCACATGGCGGGCAGGTATCGCTCGGCGATGTCGGGCTGGGCGTGGGCCAGGATCGTGGGCGCCACCATGCCCAGGCCGATGCCGAAGAAGCCCATGCGGGGGATCTCGTAGCGGCCCTCGAGGGAGGCGTAGAGCCGTTCGTGGGCCTGGGACAGTTCGCGCCCGCCGTACTGGCGAGGCCCCGAGATCCACCCCAGCCCGGCGTCGTAGCGGGCCGCCCGCCACTGCTTGGCCTCGGCCAGTTCCCGCAGTTCGCGCTCGCGGTCGATCTCCTCGAACAGCGAGATGTCGTCGTCGCCCTCGCCCCAGGTGAAGGGACCGTCGACCCGGGCCGGCTTCACCTTGGCGTGGGCGTCGAGGAACGCCAGCACCTCGGTCTCGAACGCGTCCAGCGACTCGGCACTCATGTTCTTGTGGTACCCCCGGGCTCGTTGTGCACCCCGCGCTCGGGCGCCTTTGGCATCCAGGGCGGGAACTTGACTGAACGGTCAAGCTAGCGGGTCGGGTGGCACCGGTACATTGCCGGCCATGACCCGCGCCGTACGCCGTGCCCTGCTGTTCGCAGGGTGGACCCTGTTCGTGTGGGTCACCCGCATCCGCAACGCTGCCGGCGACAGCGCCGCCTCGGGCTTCTCGCAGTTCGTCGACATCACACTGGCCCTGGGATTCGTGATCCCGGCACTGTTCCTGGCCTTCGCCACCTGGGGCGACCGGCACGACACGCGCCCGGGCGTGCTGGCCCGCACCACGGTGCGCTACCTGCTGATCTACACCGTGGTCACCTGGGCGATCCGGATACCGGTGATCTGGCTCCACTCGCACGCCATCGGCTTCAAGGTGGTTCACACCGCGCTCGGGGTGATCTCGGTGGTGCTCGGGTCTCGTGCCCTCAAGGCCCAACGTCGCCGGGCCGTCGTCCGCTACTGAGCGGCCCGTCCGGCCCGCTCAGAACACGACGTCGAGCGCAAGGGTCAGGCAGCGACAGCCGCCGCCGGCTTTGAGGAACTCGTCGACCTTGCACTCCACCGGCGTGAATCCCCAGGCCTCGAGTTGGCGTCCGACCGCGGGAGGCGTGGAGGGCATGACCACGGTCGAGCCCACCACCACCGAGTTGGCGCAGAACCGAAGGGCGTCCTCGTCGGAGAGCCATAACGGCTCGGGCACGAGCGCCTCGACTACGGCACGGCCGTAGCGATCCCACCCCACCGGGGCACACATCGCCCGCCGGTCATCGAGGGGACAGAACGTGAGATCTACGTGGTAGAGGCGCGTGTCGACCAACTCCACGGGACGCACCGGCACCCCGCCCAGCAGGTTGCCCATCGTGGTCGCGGCCGTCGCGTCGGAGCGGGGCCGGTACCCCGACAGGAGCACACCGGCGAAGGGCAGCGCGTCGCCGGCGCCTTCGTGCACCTCGGTGTCGTCGAGGCGGTGGATCTCGAAACCGGCCTGGGCGAACCATTCGGCGAAGATCGGCGTCTCCTGCTGTCGCTCGGGGTGCCGGAAGTGGGCGGGCACGAAGCGCCGGCCGTTCACCAGACCGGCGTTGGCGGTGAAGACCATGTCGGGCACGTGTGGCTGCGGTTCGATCTCCACGACTTCGGCGCCGGCCTGGCGCAAGGTGTCGCGCAGACGCTCCCACTGCTGGGTGGCGCGATCCGCGTCCACGGTGATCTCGCGGTGCATCCAGGGGTTGATCTCATAGAGCACGCCGAAATGGCGCGGTGGGCACATGAGGTACCGGTGGCCCCAGTTGAGCGCGCTCATCGACGGTCCCGCCCGTCTCAGCAGAGCCGGTCGGCCAGTTGCTGCACGAAGGGGCCCACGTCGGTGACGATGCCGAGGGCCTGATGGCTGCCGCGGTCGGCCAGCTTGGTGACGACTGCCTGGTTGATGTCGACGCAGAACGTCTCCACCCCGGCCGGGAGGATGTTGCCGGTGGCGATGGCGTGCAGGGTGGAGGCCAGCATGATCGCCACCCCCACACCGGGTACCAGAGCGCGCATGGCGTCGGCGGCGGCGACCACGTCGGCCATGGTGTCGGGCAACGGGCCGTCGTCGCGCACCGAACCGGCCAGCACGAAGGGAACCCCCGCCCTCACGCAGTCGTGCATGACACCGCCGGTCACGAACCCCGCCTCGACAGCAGCGGCGATGGAGCCGTGGCGGCGAACCTCGTTGATGACCCGCAGGTGGTTGGAGTGCCCGCCCTCGGTGGCCGCGCCGGACGCCACCGACACCCCCAGCGAAGTGCCCAGCACGTTGGATTCCATGTCGTGGGTGGCGAACCCGTTGCCGGCGAAGAGCACGTCCACGTAGCCGGCCCGCACCAGCCGGGCCACGTGCGGGCCTGCGCCGGTGTGGATAACCGCCGGCCCGCACACCCAAAGGATCTTCTGGCCCCGGTCGTGAGCCGCGCCCATGCGCTCCACCAGTTGTTCGAGCAGCAGCGCCTTGGGCTTCTCGGAGGACACCTCGGAGTTCATGAACTCGAAGGACCGGGTTTCGCGGGCGTGCGACGGCGCGCTGACCCGTACGCCCTTGTGGCCCACCACCACGTGGTCACCGGCGTGGATCCGATGCATCGGAACAGTGCGCGCCGCGGCGCCGTCGGCGGCCACCACGATGCCGCAGTCCATCTCCGGGTTCGCCACCGCCAACCAGTGACCGCCGAGGCGGATCTCGGTGGGCAGGTTGGTGGTGGAGTAGAAGCCGGCGGGGAGCACACCGTCCTGATCGGCGGCCTCGACGGAGGCGTCGCTGTCGCCCACCCGGTTGGCGCCGTGCACCTGCAACTGCTCGCACAGCGCGTCCAGGCTCTCCTCGTCGGCCATCTCCAACCGGATCACCGCTGTGCTGGCGTCGGTGTTGGTGCGACCCAGGTCGAAGCGCTCGATGCGGTAGTCGGCCCCGGATTCCAGGATCAGGTCGAGCACCTTGGCCAGCAACAGTGAATCGACGATGTGACCTTCGAGTTCGACGGTCTCGGTGGCCATCGTGCTCAGTCCGCGGCGGCAGTGGGCGAAGTGGCGTCGGAGTCGTGAGGGATCACGCCCCCGATCCTGCCACGCCGCTCCGACATGAAGTCCCGCAGGATCACCTGGACGACACCGGCCACCGGGATGGCCACCAGCGCCCCCAGGTAGCCCAGCAACTCGACCCCGAAGAGCACGCTCACCAGGACGGTGAGGGGGTTCACGTTGACGGTGCGCGACATGATCGTCACCTGCAGGACGTGGTTCTCGAACTGCTGGTACACGATGAAGAAGATCAACGCCACGATGCCTGCCGGCGTCGAGTGCAGGAAGGCGATGGCGATCACCGGCACGGCGCCCAGCGTGGCGCCGATCAACGGGATGAGGTCGGTGAAGGCGACGAACAGCCCGAGGACCTCGGCCGAGGGGACCCCCATGATGGCCATCACCACCCACGTCGCCAGGCCGGCGATGACGCTGATGACCAGGTTGCCGAAGACGTAGCCCGACACCGCACGCGATGAATCCACCGCCACGGCTCGGACGCGTTCGCGCCGGCGGTCGGGAACGAGGGCCAGCGTCCCGGCGGCGAGCTTCGGACCGTTCATCAACATCAGGAAGGTCAGCACGACGATGGTGAGCAGAGCGATGATGGTGCTGAACACGCTGCGCACGAAGTTCAGTGCAGGTTTGCCCAAGTTGGTCAGGCTGCTCTGGATCTTGTCCTGGTTCTCCCTGACCTTCTCCTCGAGCTCGTAGCG
>JANMIX010000468.1:0-6165 GCA_031376015.1 Acidimicrobiia bacterium
CACCAGCAGCCGCTCGAGGGGACACAACGCTGCCGCCTCGCGCAGCTCAGGGGCGCTGGGGAAGGTGATGATGCCGGAGAAGCTCAGGTAGGCGCCCAGGTCGAGACAGCGGCGGGCCTCGACGGGCCCGCCGCTGAAGCAATGGAACACCGTGCGCGCCGGCATCCCCTCGGCGGCCAGCACGGCGAAGGTGTCGTCCCACGCCTCGCGTGTATGGATCACCAGTGCGGTGTCCAGGCGGTGCGCCAACGCGATCTGCGCGGCGAACACGTCGCGCTGCACCGCTCGGGGCGAGTGGTCGTAGTGGTAGTCGAGGCCGCACTCCCCCACCGCCACGATCAACGGATCGGCGAGCAATTCGGCGATGGCGTCGAGATCGGCCTCCTTGGCGTCGTGGGGATGAACCCCGGCGGTGGCCCATACCCGGCCGGGATGGGCCCTTGCCGCGGTGAGCATCTGGCGCGATGACTCGGCATCGGTGCCCACGGTGATCAGCCGCTCGACCCCGTCGGCCGCTGCCTCAGCCACCAGTTCGGCCGCAGCAGCGGCGTCGCCGGGAAGGTGGCAGTGATCGTCGGTCCAGCGCGGCGCGCTCATGTTGTGATGCGGGGGAAGAGCGCAGCACCCTTCTCCACCGGCAGTCCGCCCGGATAGCCGCCCCAGCGCGCCGCCGCCGGCAAGGTCTGCTCGGTGGGCGAACCGCTCAGGCCGATGCGATGCCAGAGCTCGGCACAGGTGCCGGGAATGGCGGGGGTCGCCAGCACCGCCACGATGCGCAGCACCTCCAACGCATCGCCCATCACCTTGTCGACCTCAGGCCCGGGATCGGCCTTCCACGGCTCGTTGGCCTCGAGATGGGCGTTGGCCTCGCGCACCAGGCGCCACGTGGCCTCCAAGGCCAGGGAGGGCTGCACCGCGTCCCAGGCTCTTGCCGTCTCTTCGTAGACCTCGGCCGCGACCGCGCCCAGCGGGCTGGCGGGGTCGGGCGCGGGGCCAATGCCGCCACACTTCTTGGCCACCACGGTTGCGACGCGTGACAGCAGGTTGCCGAGATTGTTGGCCAGGTCGCCGTTGAAGCGTTCGACCATCCGTTCGTAGCTGAAATCGCCGTCGGGGCCGAAGGGCGTGTCGCGCAGGAAGTGGTAGCGGAAACCGTCAACACCGAAGTCGGCCACCAGGTCGGCCGGGGCGATCTGGTTGAGCCGGGTCTTCGACATCTTCTCGCCACCAACGAGGAGGTAGCCGTGCACGCTGATCTGCTTGGGCGGGGTCAGCCCGGCCGCCATCAACATGGCCGGCCAGTACACGCAATGGAAGCGCAGGATGTCCTTGCCGATGAGGTGATGCGTGTGGGGCCACCACTGCTCGAAGCGTTCGGGATCCGACCCGTAGCCCACGGCGGTGGCGTAGTTGATGAGGGCGTCGTACCAGACGTAGGTGACGTGGTCGGGGTCCCAGGGGATGGGGACACCCCAGGAGATCGAGGTGCGGCTGATGGAGAAGACCTCGAGACCCTGGCGGATGAAACCGAGCGCCTCGTTGCGCTTGGTCTCGGGCCGCACCGCATCGGGGTTGGCGGCGTACCAGTCGAGCAGGGGCTGGGTGAAGCGGGAGAGTTCGAAGAACCAGTTCTCCTCCCGCAGGTGCTCCACGGGCCGGCCGTGGATGGGGCAGTCCACGCCGTTGGTCAACTCGGCCTCGGTGTAATAGGCCTCGCAGGCCACGCAGTAGAGGCCTTCGTAGACGCCCTTGCGGATGTAGCCGTTCTCGTAGACCTTCTGCAGCAGCGCCTGCACGGCTGTGTAGTGGCGGGGTTCGGTGGTGCGGATGTAGTCGTCGTTGGTGATCCCCAACAACGCCCACGCCTCAAGAAAGCGTTCCGTGGTGCGGTCGGCCCACTCGCGGGGCGACACACCGTTGGCCTCGGCAGCGCGCTGCACCTTGAGGCCGTGCTCGTCGGTGCCGGTGAGAAAGAACACGTCGTCACCGAGCAGGCGGTGCCAGCGAGCCAGCGCGTCACCGATGACCGTCGTGTAGGCGTGCCCGATGTGGGGCGCGTCGTTCACGTAGTAGATCGGCGTCGTCAGGTAGAAATGACCGGGCACGCCCGGGAGGATAGGGCCGGCGCCGCGCACCGGCCGCCCCTTTGCTCAGGCGGAGACCTGCCGGAGCACCACAGGGTCGTCGTCGCCCGCCGCGAGGGGGCCCAGACCCCGTTCGGTGCGGATGGCCTCGATCTCCTCTAGGCGCCGTTCGAGTTGACGACGGCGGGTGCCGGAGAGCTCGTCGTAGGTGCCCATGACCGTGTGGAGTTGGCGGCCCAGCTTGTCGACGTGCTCGGAGAACTTGTCCCATTGCTGGTTGAAGCGACCGAGGCTGTCGAGGATGTCGTCGCCGGCGCGGGCCAGTTGCACGGTGTCGCACGCCTGGCGGATCACGCCGAGCACGGCGAAGAGGGTGAAGGGCGAGCACAGCACCACCCGATCGGCCAGCGACACATCGAACAGGTCGCGATCGTGCTCGGCGATGAAGCCGTAGACCGACTCGTTGGGGATGAAGAGCAGCACGTAGCCCGGTGTGGTGGCCGGGTCGGCGTAGCCGCGTGTTGCCACCTCGCGGACGCGCTGGCGCACGTCGCGCAGGAACGCTGCCCGTGCGGCGATGGCCTCGGCGTCGGTGGAGGCCTCGAGGAAGCGGACGTAGTTGTCGATGGGGAACTTCACGTCCATGTGCAGGTGACGCTCGTCGGGCAGCAGGAAGGTGACATCGGGGATGGTGCCGCCCTCGATGGCCCGCTGCTTGCGGTAGTTGATGCCCTCGATGAGCCCTGCGGCCCGCAGCACGTCGTCGGCCATTCGCTCGCCCCACTGCCCGCGGGCCTTGGGGCTGGCCAGCACCTCGCGTAGGGCGCGGGCGGTGCCGGCCAGGTCGGTGGTGGTGCGGATGGCCTCGGCCAGGCCGGCGGCGAGCTGGCCGTATTGTTCGGCCCGTTCACGCTGCAGGGAGGTCACCAGCTCGCCCATGCGGCGCAATTCGCCTCCCATCTCACCGAGCTGGTGGTGGATGGCGCGTGAACGCAGGTCGAGCTCACGTTCACCGGCGGCGGCGCGCGCGTCGAAGCTCTGGCCGGCGGCGGCCACCACGTGCTCGACCGCCACTCGCATGGCGTGCTCCTCCCGGGCCGCGGCCTCGCTGCGCATCCGGGCCTCGGTGGCGCGCACAACGGCCACCACGACCGCGATCATGGCAACGCCGAGCCCCACCAGCACCGCCACAGCGACGGCGAAGATCACCAGAGTGTCCATGCGCCCACTATGCACAGGGGGTGTGTCAACGAAGGTGGACCACCGCCGAGTGGTCCGTGGTGAACGGGCCTCGCGACCGCAGCGGCTACGGCGATTCCACCTCGGCGGGGACCGGCGACCCCGACGACGCCCGGCGGCGGTCGGCGAGCACCACACCGAAGGCGGTCGCCGGAAGCGGGCGGGCGAAGTGGAAGCCCTGGGCCAGGTCGCAACCGACACGGCGCAGCTCATCGGATTGCGCGACGTCCTCGACGCCCTCGGCGATCGTCGTGAGCTGCATGGTCTGCGCCAAGCGCACGATCGCGCGGGCGAGCGATCCTTCCTCGGGGCCGGCGGTGATGCGATCGACGAATGACTTGTCGATCTTGAGGATGTCGATGGGGAACCGCTGGAGGTAGCTCAGTGAGGAGTACCCGGTGCCGAAGTCGTCGACCGCGAGTTGTACACCCAGTGCCTTGAGTTGCTCCAGGTTGGCAATGGCGATGGCCGTGTCCTCCATCATCGAGGTCTCGGTGATCTCCAGTACCAGCCGGGAGGGATCCAGCCGCGACGCGGCCAGGGCCGCCGCGACCGCATCGGTGATGGTGGGCGAGAGGAGCTGACGGGTCGACAGGTTGACCGAGAGCAGCATCGAATTCTGCTCCCCGGGATCGATCCACGAACCCATCTGCCGGCATGCCTCGGACAGGATCCAGCCGCCGATCTCGCCGATGAGACCAGTCTCCTCCGCCAGCGGGATGAAGCTCATCGGCGCGACGAGCCCGCGGACGGGATGCTGCCAGCGCACCAGTGCCTCGGCCCCGATGACGTCACCTGTTGCCAGGTTGATGATCGGTTGGTAATAGAGCACCAACTCGCCGCGTGCCACCGCGTGACGGAGGTCGGCCTCGAGCTCCAGGCGCTCGACGGCCGTGGCGTGCATTGCCGCCCGGAACGACTCCACTCGCGCCTTGCCGTTGTTCTTGGCGGTGTACATGGCGAGGTCGGCGTTGCGCAGCAACTGATCGGCGGGCGTTCCTTCAGCGTCACATGCCACCCCCACGCTGGCGGTCACCACCACGTCGGTGGCGGCGACGGTGAAGGGGCGGGCCAGCGCGGCCAGGATGCTCTCCCCCACGCTCACCGCCTGTTCCTCACTCTCGAGATCCTCGATGAGCACGGCGAACTCGTCACCGCCGAGGCGCGCGGCGGTGTCGGCGGGACCGAGGGCACTGAGCAACCGTTGCGTCACGGCCACGAGCAGGGAGTCACCGGCGGTGTGGCCCAGGCTGTCGTTGATCTTCTTGAAGTTATCGAGGTCGATGAACAGCACTGCGAGACGGCCACCGGACTGGCGGACCCGCGTCACGGCGTGGTCGACGCGGTCACGGAACAGCGCCTGGTTGGCGAGGTTGGTCAACGAATCGTGGAAGGCCTGGTGGGCGAGGTCGTCCTCGAGCCGCTTGCGTTCGGTGACGTCCCTGAAGCTCCATACCCGACCGACGACGTCCCCCTCGACGCGCTGGGGTCGCGAGGACCGCTCGAAGACACGTCCGTCGCGGAATTGGATCGTGTCGTAGCTCTCGGCGTTCGGTTGCTGGTAGAGCTCCTGCACCTTCGCCGCGAATCCCGCAGGGTCCACGACCTGTTCGAGCACGAAACCGAGCGCAGCGCTGTCGTCTCTGGTGGCCACGACCTCGTCGGGAATGCGCCACATGTCGACGAACTGCCGGTTGAAGCTGGTGATCTTGCCGTGCCGGTCCACCACGAGGATTCCGTCGGCGGTGGAGTCGAGCGTGGCACTGAGCAACGACAACGTCGTCCGCGATGCCGCCTCGGCGGCCCTGCGTTCGGAGATGTCTCGCATGATGGCGGTGAAGTTGAGATCATCCCCGGTCCGCCAGGTGCCCAGGGAGACCTCCACCGGGAACTCCTCGCCGCCGCAGCGACGAGCGACGATTTCGACGGTGCGGCGGTCCGGCACGTGCACGCCGCCACCGGCCAGCCGCGCCAGCCGTTCGTGGTGATCGGCGTGGAATCGATCGGGGATCAACAAGGCGAGGGGTTGACCGATCGCCTCGGAGGCGCCGAGGGAGAACAACAACTCGGCCTGGTGGTTGAACGAGGTGATCACCCCGTCGGCGTCGGCGGACACGATCGCATCGGAGGCGGTCTCGGTCAACGTCCGGAAGCGCTCCTCACTGTCGCGGAGCGCATCGATGGATTGGCGCTGGTCGGTGATGTCCTGCGCCGTGCCCGCCAGGGAGAGCACGGTGCCGTCCGGAGCCGAGATGCGTTCGCCCCGTCCTTGCAGCCAGCGAACCCGGCCGTCGCGATGCAGGACGCGGTACTCGACCAGATGAGGAACTCCCAGCTCGATCGTCTCGCGAACCGCGGCGGCCACGGACTCACGATCTTGGGGGTGAACGCGAGATTCGATGGAATCGGCCCACAGACCGCCTTCGTCGATGTCGTAGAGACGGTGCATCTCATCGGACCAGGTCAGCTCGCCGGATGCGAGGTCGAGTTCCCAGCTCCCGAGGTGCGCCACCTCCTGTGCCTCGCTGAGGCGCTTCTGGCGGTCGGAGGCATGCTCCAGCAGTGACTCGTTGAGTCGCCAGGTGACGATCCCGCTGGCACTCATCGCAAGGATGAATCCACCGTGTATGGACGCCCACGCCCAGGGGTGGCTGATCGCCGATTGATGGTTGTAGACCGATTCCGGCGACATCACTCCTGCCGCACCGTGCTGCAGGACCACATAGGCGATGGCCACGAGGAACGGATACCAGTCCTGATACAGGGTGATCACGCCCACCATCACGAAGTAGTGGACGTGCATCTCGATGACGCCGCCGGAGAGGTGCACCAACGCTGCAGA
>JANMIX010000511.1:0-9986 GCA_031376015.1 Acidimicrobiia bacterium
GCCGGCGAACGACCGAACTCGGTCCCCGACCCGGCACCGGGGTCGACGCGTCCGCTCGGGGAGATCCTGCTCGAGACGGGAGTGATCACCGAGGATCAACTGACCGAGGCGCTCCACACTCAGCGCGACGATCCGCCCGCCATCCTCGTGGAGTCCACCATCCGAGTGGACGTCGGCTTGCTCGACAACCTCATGAAGATGGTCGGCGAGCTCGTCCTGGCCCGCAACCAGATCCTGCAGTACACCCAGCAGCGTCCCGACGCCGGCCTGAACGCCAGCACCCAGCGGCTGAACCTGGTGACCTCCGAGCTGCAGGAAGGGGTGATGAAGACCCGGATGCAGCCGATCGACGCCGTGTGGAACAGGTTCCCCCGCGTCGTACGGGACCTCTCCAAGCAGTGCGGCAAAGAGGTGCGGCTGGTGATGGAAGGCCGCCAGACCGAGCTCGACAAGACACTGTTGGAAGCCATCAAGAACCCCCTGACGCATCTGGTGCGCAACGCCATCGACCACGGGTTCGAACCGCCCGAGGACCGCGAACGGGCCGGCAAGCCCCGCGAGGGCACCCTGGCGCTGTCGGCCTTCCACGAAGGCGGTCAGGTCATCATCGAGATCAGCGACGACGGCGCCGGTATCGACCCTGACCGAATCCGTGACAAGGCGGTGCAGAAAGGCTTCCTGCGCCTCGAGGACGCCGCCTCCCGCCCCGATCGGGACCTCATGCAGATCATCTTCCGCCCGGGTTTCTCCACCGCCAAGGCGGTGTCGAACATCTCGGGGCGAGGGGTCGGGATGGACGTCGTGCGCACCGACATCGAGGGCATCGGCGGTTCGATCGAGGTGCAGTCGACCGTCGGCGCCGGGACTACCTTCCGAGTGAAGATCCCGCTCACCCTTGCCATCATCCCGGCGCTCATCGTGACCTCTGCCGGCGACCGGTACGCGATACCCCAGGCCTCACTTCTGGAGTTGGTGCGCCTCGATTGCTCGACGGCCCTGGGGGTTGAGCACGTGCACGGGGTCCCGGTATACCGGCTCCGTGGCCGTCTGCTGCCGCTCGTTCATCTCCGCCAGATCTTCGGGCACCCCGACGCGGTCATCGATGAGGATTCGGCCGCAAACATCGTGGTCGTCCAAGCCGACGACGAGGTCTTTGGCCTGGTCGTGGACGAGATCACCGACACCGTGGAGATCGTCGTGAAGCCACTCGCTCAGGTGCTCAAGGCGGTTGGCACCTACGCCGGCGCGACCATCATGGGTGATGGTCAGGTCGCACTGATCCTCGACGTCCACGGGATTGCAGTACGGGCGGGTGTGACCGAGGCGGAACGGGTGGGCATGTCCGCGAAGGGAGCGGAGGAGGATGCGCTCGCCGAGGACGATTCGGCGCGATGCGCCACGCTGGTGGTCGGTGTCGGTGGGCGGCGACTTGCGCTACCCCTGGAGTCGGTCGCCCGCCTCGAGGAGTTCGATCCCGTCCTTGTCGAGCGGGCTGGGCGGGTACGGGTCATCCAGTACCGGGGCCAGATCCTGCCGCTGGTGTTTCTCGACGAGGAACTCGGTGAGCCCACCTCACGCGAGCACGGCGAGGTCCTGCAGGTGGTCGTGCACACCGACGGTGATCGCTCCTGCGGCCTTGTCGTCGATGAGATCCACGACATCGTCGAGCAATCGATCCAGATCACGCCGCACACAGCCGAGTTCGGGGTGCTCGGCGCCGCCGTGATCCAGGGCAGGGTCACCGATGTGGTCGACCTCGACACGCTCCTGGATCGAGCCCTGCCCGAGCGACATCTGAGTGGTGTGCCGGCATGACGACGACCTACTGCACGTTCTGGTTGGACGACCTGTACCTGGGCGTCGAGGTGATCGAGGTCCAGGAGGTGTTGCGGCATCAGGTCAGCACCCGGGTTCCCCTCGCCCACGAAGTCGTGCGCGGTCTGATGAACCTGCGCGGCGAGATCGTCATGACCATGGATCTGCGGCGCCGGTTCGGACTGGATCCCCGGCCCGAGGACGTCGAACCGATGCACGTGGTCGTGCGCGCCGAGGACGGTGTGGTGAGTCTGCTGGTGGACCGCATCGCGGATGTGGTGGACGTCGAGGACGACACACTCGAACCCCCGCCGCCCACACTGCAGGGTCGCGCCCGTCACCTGGTGTCAGGTGTGCACAAGTTGCCCGACCGGCTCCTCCTCGTCCTCGACAAGGGCCGGTTACTCGATCTGGCGAATGCCGCGCGCGCGACCGTGGAGGTTTGAACGCATGTCCATGACGGAGACGTCCCTGTTCGATCGGCTCGGCGGGGCCGAATCCATCGCCGGCGCGGTCGAGCGGTTCTGCGAGAAGGTGCTCGCCGACCCGTTGCTCGACCGCTTCTTCCTCGGCGTGGACATCGAGCACCACCGTCAGGCGATGACCGACGTGATGGTCCACGCGTTTGGCGGACCCAACGCTGAGGGCGTCGCAGAGATGCCCACCGAGCACCGCGGGGTCGATGTCAAGCGGGTGCACACCGAGGCGATGCTGCGCCACCTGGCCGACACCCTGCGCGAAGACGGCGCCGCCGAGGACCTCGTCGCAGAGGCACTCGAGGCGGTGTCGCCGATGGCCATCGCCATCCTGACCAGCGCGGACGGTGCACGGGCCGACCCGCCGTCCCCTACCGGCGCGCCGGAGACTCCGGGCTCACGGGCAGCGGGTGAGGTGCCGGCGATGTCGTCCATCGACGGCCTCTCCGCCGTGTTGGACGCGGTGCGCGCCAACCTGTTCGTCGCCGATCTCGACCTCGACGTGGTGTATGCCAACGTCGCCGCGTTGCGCACGCTGCGAAGCCTGCACGCCGACATCATCGAACGTTTCGGCGTCGGTTGCGAGGAGGTGGTCGGTGGGCCGATGCACCGCTTCCATTCCGACCCGTCATCGGTGGTCCGCATCCTGCGCGACACCTACGACGGGCGGAGCTTGCTGCCCCTCGACTCGGCGATCACGATCGGCGCCCGAAGGTTCCTGGCCCGGATCGACGGTGTGTTCGCCGAAGGCGAGTTGGTCGCCTACGTGATGCAGTGGGACGACGTCACCGAGCGGACTCCGCATCCGGAGGCCCGTCCCGTTACGGCGCCCGGCGTGCAGGCAGACATGGCCGATCTCGGCGCCCGTTTCACTCGCATGCTCGACATCGTCAATGCGGCCGCCGCCGGCGACCTCACCCAGGAGGTCGAGGTCGGTGGCGACGACGCCATGGCGGAGATGGCCCAGGCGCTGGGGCGGTTCCTCTCTGACTTGCGGGGGTCGATAAGGGGAATCGCCCTCAACGCCCAGGCCGTGGCGGCCGCCGCCGACCAGCTCCAATCGATCTCCTCGCAGATGGGTGGCAACGCCTCGGCGACCTCCTCGCAGGCCAACGTCGTCACGGCTGCGTCCCGCGAGGTCACCCGGAACGTGGAGACGGTGGCGACCGCGGCGGAGGAGATGAACGCCTCCATCAAGGAGATCGCCAAGAACGCCACCGAGGCTGCCCAGGTTGCCGAAACCGGGGTGGAAGCGGCCAGCACGGCCAACCTGACCGTGGCGCAACTGGGTGAGAGCTCGGCCGAGATCGGCAAGATCATCAAGGTCATCACCGGCATCGCCCAGCAGACGAACCTGCTCGCCCTCAACGCCACCATCGAAGCCGCCCGCGCCGGCGAGGCCGGCAAGGGATTCGCCGTGGTCGCCAACGAGGTCAAGGAGCTGGCCAAGGAGACGGCCAAGGCAACCGACGACATCTCGCGGAAGATCGAGGCGATCCAGTCCGACAGTGCCTCGGCCGTGACCGCCATCGGCGAGATCTCCGACATCATCAATCAGATCGCCGACTTCCAGAACACCATCGCGTCCGCGGTGGAGGAGCAGGCGGCCACCACCAACGAGATCGCCCGCAACGTCAGCGAGGCGAATCGCGGCTCCTCGGAGATCTACGAGAACATCACCGTTGTTGCCCAGGCCGCCGAGAGCACCTCTGCCGGAGCGGCCGAAAGCCAACGATCCGCCGCCGAGCTCGCCCGAATGGCCGCGGAACTCCAGGGCCTCATCGCCAACTTCACCTATTGAGCCCGGATCCCTTCACCATGACCCGACCCATCCACACCGCACCTTGCGCCGATCGCATTCCTGCGCTCCGACGGCGCGCCCGAACTCGACCCGGGGCGAGCCTCCGGTCTCGACCGCTCACCCAGGAGGTCCGATGCGGGCGCTGGTAGTCGACGATTCCCGAGCCATGCGCACCATCCTGCGCAAGATGCTCGTCGAGCTGGGCTTCGAGGAGATCTACGAAGCCGAGGACGGGGTGGCGGCGCTGCGCGTTCTCGGCGAGGGCGCCGCCCCCGATCTCGCCCTGGTCGACTGGAACATGCCGGAGATGAACGGCCTCGAGCTGGTGACAGCGCTGCGTGCCGACCGATCCTTCGACCGTCTGCGCCTGATGATGGTGACCTCCGAATCGAGCCCGCGGCAGGTGTACTCCGCGCTCAAAGCGGGCGCCGACGAGTACGCCATGAAGCCCCTCACCCGCGAGGTGATCGAGGAAAAGCTCGAGCTCATGGGACTGTGGGGCTGAGCACCGTGCAACCCGTACGCGTGCTCGTGGTCGACGATGCCGTGGTGATCCGCCGCTTCCTCAGCGAGATCATCCAGGCCGATCCTGACCTCGAACTGGCCGCCGTGGCGGCCAACGGCAAGATCGCGCTGGCGCGCATCGAGCAGTTGAACCCTGACGTGGTGACCCTCGACGTCGAGATGCCGGAGATGGACGGCCTCGAGACTCTGGCCGAAATTCGCCGGACCCGCCCTGAACTGCCGGTGATTATGTTCTCCACCCTCACCGAGCGGGGCGCGGCCGCCACCATCGAGGCGCTCCGCCTGGGGGCCACCGACTACGTCACCAAGCCGGCTGGGATGAGCTCGGCCGAGGACTCCGTGGCCCGGGTGCGCGCCGAGTTGGTCCCGAGACTCAAGGCGCTCGTTCGCCCTGCCCCGCGGGGTGCAGCCCATGTGCCTGCTCCCGTGGTTTCGCCGTCCTCACCGTGTCGCCCCGCCGAGGTCGTGGCCATCGGCTGCTCGACCGGAGGTCCGAATGCCCTGGGGCGGATCCTGACCGCACTCGACTCGAAGTTGGGCGTGCCGATCGTGGTGACCCAGCACATGCCGCCGGTATTCACCCGCTTCCTCTCCGAGCGGCTGGACAAGGACTCCGGTCTCACGGTCGTCGAGGCCAGCGAAGGTCTGGCCGTCGAGCCCGACACGGTGGTGATCGCCGAGGGAGACCATCACCTCGAGTTCCGTCGTGAGGGAACCCAGGTGCGCTGCCACCTCGACGGTGCCAGCCCCGAGCATTCCTGCCGGCCCGCGGTGGATGTCATGTTCCGCTCCGTGGCCCAGGTGTGGGGAGCAGGCGCGCTGGCGCTGGTCTTGACCGGGATGGGCAACGACGGCACTGATGGGGCGCGGGCACTTCGGGCCCGAGGCGCCCAGGTGCTCGTGCAGGATCACGACAGCAGCGTGGTGTGGGGAATGCCGGGATCGGTCGTGGCGGCCGGCGAGGCTGACGCGGTTGTGGCGTTGGACGCCATGGCGGACGAGATTCAAGTCCGGGTCGGGCGATTCGCCCCCCGGGAATCGGTGGGCTCATGAGCCTCAGCGCCCCGGAGTTCGACTTCGTCTGCGATCTCGTGCGGCGCGAGTCTGCGATCGTGCTCGAGTCGGGCAAGGAGTACCTCGCGGAGAGCCGCCTGCAGACCGTGGCGCGCCGTCACGGCCTGTCCTCGGCCAGTGAACTCGTCCGCCAAATTCGCCGCGGTTCGATGGGCGGACTCGAGCTCGAGGTCGTCGACGCCATGACGACCAACGAGACCAGCTTCTTCAGGGACGCGCATCCCTGGGAGTCGCTGCGTGCCGATCTGCTCCCCGAACTGTTCCGCACGCGCCGGCTCGCCGGCACCATCAACATCTGGTGCGGGGCATGCAGTTCGGGTCAGGAGCCGTACTCGCTGGCCATGCTGTTGCAGGAGCACTTCCGGGCCGAGATGGACAACGTCAAGGTGCGCATCCTGGCGACCGATCTGTCGGGCACGATGCTCGAGCGGTGCCGGCTCGGCCGCTACTCCCAGCTCGAGATGAACCGCGGGCTACCCGCTCCGATGCTGGTGCGCTACTTCGACCGCCAGGGCATGGAGTGGGAACTGCGTCCCGACGTGCGCGCCATGGTCGAGACCAGCGCCGTGAACCTGGCCGAGCCCGGGAGCTGGGCGGGATTGCCCCAGTTCGATCTGATTCTGCTGCGCAACGTGCTCATCTACTTCGACGTCGAGACAAAGCGCGACATCCTGCGACGTGTGCACTCGCAGCTGCGCCCCAACGGGCCGCTCATCCTCGGTTCCGCCGAGACCACCATCGGGTTGATCGACTATTTCGCCAAGGACCAGTCGGGCAAGACCATCTTCTACCGGGCCATCTGAGGAAGGACGACAATCATGCCGCTGCTCCGGGACGACCTCGTGGGACTCACGAACGCCATATGGGACTCGCTCTTCGGATGCGAGGCCTTCCCCGTGCCCCCGGAGTTGGTGGCCAGGGGTTTGGCGGCGTCGCACACCCTGACGGGTTGCGTGAACATCTCCGGCCAATGGGAGGGATCGGTGTCCTTCGTGGTGCCGGAGCCGCTCGCCGTCGTCATCGCCGCGGGGCATGTTCCAGATGTCCGCCGAGGAGCTCGATGACGAGCTGGTCCGCGACGCCATCGGTGAACTCGCCAACATCGCCGGTGGGAACGTCAAGGGCATGATCCCCTTGGCCTGCGACCTCGGCCTGCCGATCGTGGCGACAGGGCTGGGGTTCACCGTCAGTGTGCCCGGCACCCGGGTGCTGTGTGAGGCCGCCTTCGAGTATGAGGGCCAACCGTTCTCGGTCGTGCTGCATTCGCGCCACGACCTTCCCGTCTGAGGCCGAGAGGTACGACTGATGAAGATCCTGATCGTGGATGACAGCAAGGCGATGCGCATGATCGTCACGCGCACCGTGCGCCAGGCGGGCTTCGGCGATGCCGAGTTGTTCGAGGCGGAGAACGGCAAGGAAGGACTGCTCAAGGTACGTGAGGTCGGCCCTGACCTGGTGCTGTCGGACTGGAACATGCCCGAGATGACCGGCATCGAGTTCCTGCATGCCCTTCGCGACGAGCACAACCACGTCCGCTTCGGGTTCGTGACCTCCGAGTCGACGCCCGAGATGAGGGAACGCGCCATCGCCGGGGGAGCGCTCTTCCTTCTTTCCAAGCCGTTCACGGTGGTTGACTTCGAGGACGCGCTCGGCGTCATTCCGCGCTGACGGGTCGGGTCGCGTTCCTCCCGACGAGGAACCCGCCCGCGCCGCCGGCATCGCAATTCAGGGACGGTCTGGCCGCGTAAGGTGCGCAGGCGTACCGCTACGCGCTCTGAGACCTCGATGCCGGCCCACTACCCCGTCCCCATCCAAGAAGACATCCGCGACCTCTTCTTCGAGTTGCTGGGCCGCGGAGTCGCCTGCGACAAGGTCGGCCCCCTTCGCTTCGAGGAGGGGAACCGGTACGCGATCGGCGAGTACGTGACCGACGACGACGAACTCGCCGGGGTGTGTCTGGTCGATGAACGCTTCGTGGTGCGGGTGGGTGGTGCGCTGGTGATGGTGGCCGCCACGGTCGTCGAGGAGATGCTCCGCAAGAACGATGTCGACCCTGTCTTCTACGACTACATCCAGGAGGTCCTCAACATCCTCAGCCGCCTACTCAACTCGGCCAGCACCCCGCACCTGCGGCTCCGGTCGCTGGTACGGGTGCCCGCCGAGGAGGTTTCTCCGGCGATTGCGGCCCTGCAGGCGAGCCCCGAGTTCCGTCGGGACTTCGCGGTGATGGTGGAGGGTTACGGCGAGGGCCGGCTCAGTCTGCTCGTCAATTGACTGGCGGCCGGGCGCCGGGCCCGGCCGATGTCGAAACCTCAGAGTCCCATGTCGCCGGCGTCGTCGACGTGGGTCTGCAACGTGTAGGTGTGCCACAGGTGACCTACCAGTCCGAGACCGATGCGCAGCACCATGAAGGCGACGACGAAGCGCAGCGCCGCCGGCAAGAGCTCGAGGTCGCCCCGTACCACCGCATCGATCGAGGGGACCCACAGCACAAGGGCCCCCAGGAGGCCGATCGTCAGGCGTGCGTGCGGGTTCATGCGGCCAACCGGGCGCTCAGGAGGTCGACCCACGCGGCGGCGGTGGCGACCCGGCCGTCCATGCGGCCGACCGGCAGCCCCACTCCCAGCACGGATGCCGGGCTCTCGGTGGCGTCGAAACCGCTCACGGCCAGTGCGTCGAGACCGCCCAGACCGATGGACCAGGCCTCGATGTCCTCGGACTTGCGAAGCGCTTCCACCGCACCCCAGGCCAGGACCGGTTCGATCACGTCGAGCATTTGTGCCGCCCATGCGGTCGTGGGTCGGTGCAAACCGCCGACCGGGGCCTCCACCGCCACCAGCGTGGGCTGGCGGCGGCGCCGCCAGGCGAGCTTTCGTGCCTCTGCGTCACGCCGATCGGTGATGCGGCGCTCGGCCGGAATGGCGCGACCCTTGTAGGAGGTCGACACCAGCACGATCTCCTCCGGGTTGGCGTCGAGCTCGTCCGCAAGCTGGTTGGCCAGCTCGAGAGCGGCGTCGCGTTCACCGATCACGGCGACGACCGAGCCCAGGCCGATCGGGCACTCGGGCATCCTGGGCAGCGACTCGAAAAGATGCGCCAGCTCCAACTGGACATTGCCCAGCGACATCGATCGGCTGAGAAGGTCTTCGGGGAGGCCGAGTTGGGCCAGGTGGAACTGCTCGACCTCGCGGGTCCGCTCGCCTCGGGTCGGCACGGCCAGCGTGGTGGTGCGCGCTGAGGGCACGGAGGAGGAGCGCTGCCTCCGGGCGCTGGGCATCGCCTGCATCGCCTGCATCGCCTGCATCGGCGGGGCCGGCTCGGGATCCATCGTGGGGGCGAAGACCGTGATGTCCTCGGCCGCGGTCGAGACCGCGGTGAGGAACCCGGTGTGGTGCGAGGAGGGATGCGAACGGGTCGGGGCGAGCGTGGGAACAACGGGCATGGGGACCTCGATGCAGATGGGGGAGGCGGCGGGAGGGGTTTCGGACGAGATGGAGGTGTGGGGCTCGGACCGCAGCGCGATCGGCTCGTCCACCGCCAGCTCGCCCGTCGGGGCCAGATCGGCGCATCCGGAGGCCTCGACGAAGTCGGCGGGCTCAGGACGCGCCACGGAGATCAGCCGTGGGCAGTCGGTCAGATCCAGGGTCTCGAAGGGCTCGGGCTCGTCGTCGAGGGAGGCCTCGGCCTCGTCGAATCGGGACGGCACCGGCTCGGCGGCGACGGCTGCCCGCTCGAATGCATCCGCTGCCCGCTGCGCCGATGCGGTCTGGCTGAGGCGCTCGGGGGTACGTACCAGCGCACCGTTCACCAACGGGGTGGGTTCGTGGCGGGGGCTTTCGTAGCGTGCGGAGACCGCCATGGTCTGCTCGGCGGCGGTGATGGCGTTGGCGGCAGGCCACTGCGCCGCGAGCTCGTCGGTGGTCGACTCCGTCGGCGGTGCGGGCCAGCCCGCCGAGCGTGCCAGCAGTGCCTCGAATCCCTCGGATCGTGATGCCGAGGTGGTTGCGGCCGATTCGGCGTTGCTGGCCTGCTCGACGAGGTCGAGGATCGAGCGTGCAGGCTCGGGCAGCGCCTGCGGCTGCTGACGCGCGCCGTGGTCGCCCACCGGGCTGTCGGGAACCTCCACCACAACCTCGAAGGTCTCCTTGGCGAAGAAGCCGCCGAAGCCGCCACTGCGCACCCGGTTGGCCTCGGTGATGGTGACGTCGTCACCGAGTTCTGCTCGCACCGTTGCGAGCAGCGTCTCGAGGTCGGTGCCGTCAAAGCGTCGCGTGCTGGGCAAGGTTCACCACTCC
>JANMIX010000514.1:0-8836 GCA_031376015.1 Acidimicrobiia bacterium
GGGCCGGCTCAAGGCCACCGACGCCGGAGTGCTCGTCGACCTCATGCCGATGGTGCAAAGCGAGGAGTACCGGGCGCTGGAGGCGGCCATGGCCGCCGAACTCGAGACCTGAGGCTCCTCGGGCGAGGGTGCAGGCCGCAGCGGGCGACCGCTGCTCGGCCGGGCGCATGTCTGTTGGGCCGAGCCCGGCCCGTAGGGGGTCAGCCAGCGCGTTGCAGGTCGCGCAGCGGGCGGTAGCCGATGAGCGTTACGCCGGCTCGCTCGAGGGCGTCGTGAAAGGGTCCTCGTTCGGTGAGCAGGGCGAGGTCGTCGACCCTGGCCTGCCAGTCGGGGGCGAAGGCCCGCAACTCGGGTGTGTCGGCCGCGGGGTGCACGTAGAGCTCGGTCACCCCGGGGCGCAACCGCTCCAGCACGTCGAGGAAAGTGGCCCGACTGCTGACGCCGGCGCGCACATGGATGAACTGATCGGGAAACGCCACGCCTTCCTCAGCGGCCAAGCGCCGGAAGGGAAACCCCGCGGCGCGCTCGCCGGAGGAGCCGGCCAGCCGTAGCGGGAGACCGAACTCGATGGCGAGGTCGAGGTAGACGTCGAAGAACTCGGGCCGGAGCTGCAGTGCGCCCATGTGGGAGTCGAGATGGCTGACATCGAAGCCCCACAGGATGGCGCGCTCGATCTGGGCCCGTAGCTCGCGCCGCACCTCGTCGAGGTCGGCGTGGTCCCACAGGTCGACCACGGTGCGCGGAAAGCCGCCGTCGCCGTCGAGCAGCGACGGCGCGTGGGTGATCGGACCCCAGCGGTAGAGGTCGAATTCGGCGTTGAGCGTGAGGTGCACCCCCACGTCCTCGCCCCGGTAGTGAGCGGCGGCTTCGCGGGCCCAGGGGCAGGGCATCATCAGTGAGGCGCTGGTGGCGACCCCTTCCCGCAGGGCGGCGTACACACCCATGTTGGCGGAGTGGCACGAACCGAGGTCGTCGCAGTTGAGGATGACCAGGCGGGCCTCGGCGTCGTAGCCGAGGCGTTCGGCGAGCGTGGTCATGGCCATCGACGCTACCGGGGGTGCACCGACCCGCACACACCCCACAAGCCGACCTTGGCCGACCGAGCCTGGGCGGCCAGCGCCTCGAAGCGGGAGGCGTAGGTGTCGTTGGGGTGCACGGTGAGGGCACCGGCCAGGCCTTCTCGCAACAGGATCGTCTCGACCATCTCGCCGGAGGGCACGAGTTGCACATACGCCAGCAGGCGGCCGAAGCGGTCGCGCGCTTCGTGGTCGCGCACGAGACGCAGCGGTGCACCGACGGGCAGCAGGGCGGAGGTGCGGGCAGAAGCCTCGGGCCCGAAGCACTCCACCGGCGTGTCGGGCTTCTTGGTCTCGGGGGTGTCGATGCCGATGAGGCGCACCCGTTCGACGCTGCCCGCCACCTTGACCTCGATGGTGTCGCCGTCGATGACCCGGCGCAGGGTGGCGTTGGCCACCGCTCCGGCCGCGGCGCCCGAGAGGCTCGACTGTGCGCTGGTCGTCGATGTGGTGGTGCCCGCGGCGGAGCCGCCAGCGCCGCCGCAGGCAGCGAGGCCGACCAACACCAGCACTGCGGCCAGGACGGGAGAGCGCACGGGTCGCACGCTAGGCGGCGGGTGTGGCAGCCCCGGAAGGCCGCCCCGTCTCAGAGGCGGCGGAGGATGGTGCCGGTGCCGAGACCCCCTCCGCAGCACATCGTGACCAGTGCGTGCTCGGCGTCGGTGCGCTCGAGCTCGTGGAGCGCCTTGGTCGTGAGGATGGCCCCGGTGCCGCCGAGCGGATGGCCCATGGCGATGGCGCCGCCGTTCGGGTTGACCTTGGTGTGATCGACCTTCATCTCACGCTCCCAGGCCAGCACCACCGAGGCGAACGCCTCGTTGATCTCGGTGACGTCGATGTCGTCCATGGTGAGCCCGGTGCGCGCCAGGAGGTGCTGGGTGGCGTCGATGGGCCCGGTCAGCATCAGCACGGGGTCGCTGCCGACCAGGCAGGTGTCCACCACCAGGGCGCGGGCCCGCAAACCCAAGGCGGCGGCCTTCTCGGCCGACATGAGCAGCACGGCGGCGGCGCCGTCGGAGATCTGCGAGGCGGACCCGGCGGTGTGCTGGCCCCCCTCGGCGCCCACGATCGGGTCGTTGGGGCCCACGACCGCCTTGAGGCCGGCCAGGCTCTCGAGGGTGGTCTCGCGCAGGCCCTCGTCGCGGGTGACGCGGTGGGTGGTGCCGATGGGCTTGCCGTCGTCGTCGAGGTCGGGGGCGTCGATGGGCACGACCTGGGTGTCGAAGCGACCTTCGGCCCAGGCCTGTGCGGCGCGCTCCTGGGAGTCGACACCGAACTGGTCGAGGTCGGTGCGGCTGAGTCCCCACTTCTGGGCGATCAACTCGGCGCCCTGGAACTGCGAGGTCCAGGTGTAGCGGCTGAAGTAGGACTTGGGCACGGCCTTGCCGACCACGCCCTGGGCCAGGCTCGACCCCATGGGCACCCGGCTCATGACCTCGACGCCGCAGGCCACGGCGCAGTCGATCACCCCAGAGGCGATGAGGCTGGTGGCGAGATTGGTGGCCTGCTGGCTCGACCCGCACTGGCTGTCGATCGTGGTGGCGGCCACCGAGACAGGCAGGCCGGCGGTGAGCCAGGCCGTGCGGGTGATGTTGAAGGCCTGCATGCCCACCTGCGAGACGCATCCGCCGACCACCTGGCCGACCTCGGTGGGGTCCACACCGGAGCGCTGGACCAACTCGTGGAGGACCTGGGCCAGCAGGTCAGCAGAGTGGAAGGTACTGAGGCCACCGCCCCGGCGGCCGATCGGGCTGCGGACGGCTTCGACGATCACGACATCGGTCATGACCTGAACGTTAGAACGGACCCGCCGAGGGCGTCACTTCTGCGGCGGGGCCGGTCTGGGGGGTCGGTCAGGCGGCGTGCGAGTGGTCGGGCGTGTTCTCGGCGCTGATCCGCCGTTGGTGTTCCTTGCGTCGGGCCTCGGCCAGCACCCGCCGGGCCACGGCGACGTTCTGACGCCCACGCGACTTGGTCGCCTCATCCAGCCGCCAGTCCGGCGCCACGGAACTCTCGGCCTCACTCTCGGCCTCCTCGAGCAGCACAAGTTGCGGTTCCATGAGTTCACTATCCCCAGGGGGTGTGGCAACGAACACCACTACGGGGAGAATTTCGCAAGAAATGTCAGCGATGGCATCCTCAGTGGCAGAAATCGTCAGGATCTTGTCATTGCTGCCACAGCGGTCGGGGCGCACACTGCCGCCATGGTCTCCTCGTTCCGGCCCCACCGAGTGGTCGCCGTCGTGTTCGACGATTTCCAGAGCCTCGATCTCACGGGCCCCTTCGAGGTCCTGCGGGTGGCGACCAGACTCGGGGTGGAACCCACCTACGAGGTGCTGCTGGCCTCACCCGAGGGCACCCAGGTACGCAGTGAGAGCGGTCTGCGTCTGGCGGTGGACATGAGCCTCGAGGAGGCATGTTTGTCGAACGAACCGATCGACACGCTCGTGGTGGTCGGCGGTGAGGGGGTCGGTGCCTTCATCGCCGATCGCGCTGCGCTGGACTGGGTGGTGCGGCTGGGCGAGCGGGCGAGCCGGGTCACCTCGGTCTGCACCGGCGCGCTGGTGCTGGCCGCCGCCGGGCTGCTCGACGGCTATGAAGCCACGACGCACTGGTTCGCCTGTGACCGCTTGGCCGAATATCCCGGGGTGCGGGTGCATCCCGACCGGATCTACGTGCGGGACCGGAACCGCTGGACCAGCGCCGGCATCACCGCGGGGATCGACCTGTTCCTGGCCATCGTCGACACCGATCATGGTCCCGTCCTGGCCCATCAGGCCGCCACCTGGTTGGTGGTGTTCAGCCAGCGCCCCGGCGGTCAGTCGCAGTTCTCGGTGCAGTTGCAGACCCGCCCTGCCCACACTCCCGCCATCGCCGGCCTCCAGCGTTGGCTACCCGGCCACCTCCGCGAGGACCTCACCGTGGAACGCCTGGCGGCGCAGGCCGGGGTCAGCGAACGAACACTGGCCCGCCTGTTCCGGGCCGAGACCGGGGCCACTCCGGCGGCCTACGTGGAGCAACTCCGGGTGGAGGAGGCTCGACGGTTGCTGGAGGCCACCGACCTCACCGTGGCCGCAGTGGCCGCCGCGGTGGGACTGCGCCACGCCGAGACCCTGCACCGAGCCTTCCGCCGTCGCCTGGGCACCACGCCGGACCGCTACCGCCAGCACTTCGCCCGCTCCGCCTGAACGTCCGAGCGTTCCCGTCCGGACCGCGGCAGCTCCACCCGACCGTTCGACCCCGACCGTTCGACCCCCATCCGTTCGACCCCCATCCCGAGAGGAACCAGTCATGCAGATCGCCATCGGCCTGTATCCGAGCTTCACCGCCCTCGATGCCATCGGCCCCTACCAGGTGTTCACCAACATGCCCGGTGCCGACGTGGTCTTGTGCGCCGAGCAACGAGGACGCCTCGACGACGACAACGGCTTGTTGCATCTCGACATCGAGCACACCTTCGCGGACGTTCCCACGCCCGACGTGCTGCTGGTGCCCGGCGGACTCATCACCCGCCGCTTGGCCGTTGCCGGCAACCCGGTCGTGGAGTGGATCCGGGCAGCGCATCCTCACACCCAGTGGACGACCTCGGTGTGCACCGGGGCGCTGCTGCTGGGCGCGGCCGGCGTCCTCGAAGGCCTGCGGGCCACGACGCACTGGGGTGCCTATGAACACCTTCGCCGCTTCGGAGCCGAGCCGACCGAGGAACGTGTCGTGCAACAGGGCAAGGTCATCACCGGGGCGGGTGTGTCGGCCGGCATCGACATGGCCCTGACCCTGATCAGCCTCATGGAAGGCGTGGAGATGGCCCAGGCACTGCAGCTCGCCATCGAATACGACCCCCAACCCCCGGTGGACGCCGGCAGTCCCTCCAAGGCGCCCAAGGCCATCTACGACCTCGTCGCCGGCGTGAGGGCCGAGGCCGAGGCGTCGCTGTGAGCTCCGCGGCGCCCCGCGAGGGGCGTCGGGGCGGGGGAGCGCGGGCCGCCCGGTTCGTGAAGGCCGCCTGGGTTCGTCAGGGACTAGTTACGTCATCGTCTGAAGTGAGGAGCCGGGAGGGATGAGGCCCGATCGGCCCAGAAAATGGGCCTCCAGAAGGGTTGTTTGGCCCGTGTGACAACCGAAGAGCCATGGGACAGTGGGCACACATCCCCCGCCGACCCCGCCCGCGCCGCGACGCACCGCCTGGGGGATGTGAAGAGGTGCCTCTCGCGGCATTGAGGGACGTGACCAGATGAGCCCCATGGGGGGAGACAGCGCCGGCGCCCTAACGCCGAGATTGGAACTCACGGACGCAACCATTGACGCGGGGACCGATCCCCAGTTCCTGGCGCGCGTGCTCGAGGCAACCGAGCACGCCATCGTCTCCTACGGCTTCGACGGGCGCATCACCTCGTGGAACGAGGCCGCCCACCGGCTGCTGGGCTGGCACCGCGCCGAGGCGATCGGACAGGACATCACCCTGGTGGTGTCGGGCGAACGTGCCGGCGAGCAGGACACCATCGTGGCGCGCGCCGTGGGCGGCCACTGCGTCGAGTTCCCCTCCACCACCCGGCTCCACAAGAGCGGCACCCGCGTGCCGGTGTCGGTGATCGCGTCGCCGCTGCGCCTTGATCCGGCGGGGCCGGTCACCGGGATCGTCACCGTCTTCAGGGACCGGACGGAGCTCAATCGAGTGGAGGCCGGGACGCGGGCGGCGGCCCAGCGCAACCAGTTCCTCTCGCGGTTGGTCGAGTCCTCGGCCGACGCCATGATCTCCTACGGCGTCGACGGGCTGATCAGCTCCTGGAACCCCGCCGCCGAGGCGATGTTCGGCTGGACCGCCGCCGAGGTGCTGGGCCAGGACGCGCTGTTGTTGGTCCCCGAAGGCCGGACCGACGAGCACCTGCGAATGCTGGAGGCGGCCCTTCGCGGTGACACGGCGGACTACCCGGAGACCGAACGGCTCCGCCGAGATGGTGTGTGTGTGCCGGTGAGCCTGCGCGTCGCGCCCCTGCACGCCGACACCGGCGAACTGCTCGGCGTGGTGTGCGCGGCGGGAGCCATTTCGCCCGCCGAGGGCGCGGACCCCGGGCAACATGCTCGCCAGGAACTGATGCTCCGGCTCGTCGATGCCTCGATGGACGCCATCATCTCCCACACCATCGACGGGGTCATCACCTCCTGGAACCGGGCCGCGGTGGAGCTCTTCGGCTGGAGCGCGGCCGAGGCGGTCGGACGCCACATCAACCTGTTCGTCCCCGCCGGCCGCGAGAGCGAGCACCACGCCATGGTGGAGGAGGCATGGGCCGGCCGGCGGCTTGAACTGCACGAAACCGATCGCTGCCACCGCGATGGCCACCTGGTGCACGTCACCGTCTCGGCGGCGCCGGTACCCGGGGACACCGGCGAGTTGCTCGGTGTGGTGCTCGAGGTGCGTGCCGTCGACGACGTCCGCAAGTTCGACGAGGCCACCCGAGCGGTGCTGCTGGCCGAGAAGGCGAACCTGGCCAAGAGCGAGTTCCTCTCCCGCATGAGCCACGAGTTGCGCACGCCCTTGAACGCCATCCTCGGGTTTGCCCAGCTGCTGGAGATGGGCGGCCTCGACGAGGAACAGCACGAGAGCGTCACGCAGATCCTTCGCGGCGGAAAGCACCTACTGGAGCTGGTCAACGAGGTCCTCGACATCGCCCGTATCGAATCGGGCCGCCTGTCGGTATCGCTCGAACCCGTCGCCGTCGACGAGGTGATACGCGAGTGCCTCGACATGGTGCGTCACACCGCCGAGCTGCGCGGTGTCGAACTCGTGCACGAGGCTGCGCCCGACACCCTGGTGGTGATGGCGGATCGCCAGCGCCTCAAGCAGGTGATCCTGAACCTGTGCTCGAACGCCGTGAAGTACAACCGGGAGGACGGCGTGCTGGCGGTGAGCGCCGGGATCGTCGATTCGGAGGTGTGCATCGATGTGACCGATACCGGCCCGGGCATCGCGCCCGACAAGCTCGATCGGCTCTTCACTCCCTTCGATCGCCTGGGCGCCGAGCTGACAGACGTGGAAGGCGTGGGGCTCGGTCTCGCCCTCTCGATGCGGCTCGTGCAGGCGATGCAGGGTTCGCTCGAGGTGCAGAGCGAGCTCGGCGAGGGATCGACGTTCCAGGTGCGCCTACGAGCCGTGGGCGACACGATCGACGCGTCGATGGATCTCCCGCACGATCTTCCCCACGCCGATGGGGCCGGCCTCGTGCTCTACGTCGAGGACAACCTCCCGAACCTGCGCCTGGTGGAGCGGATACTGCAGAAGCGTCCCCAGATGCGGCTCATCTCCGCCACCCGGGGTCAGCTGGGCATCGAACTGGCCCATGAGCAGGTCCCCGATCTCATCGTGCTCGACGTCAACCTGCCGGACATGCAGGGCCACGAGGTGCTGGCCGCGCTGCGCGCCGACCCGGCGGTCGCCCATGTGCCCGTCATCGTGGCCAGTGCCGACGCCACCACCACCCAGGTCAAGCGCATGCTCGACGCGGGAGCGGCCGACTACCTCACCAAACCGCTCGACGTGCTCCGCTTCCTCGACGTCATCGATCGCCACCTCACCCCCAGGGACGGGACCGAATGAACGAGAACCCCTCGATGCCGTCGATCGACTCGCCCGCGGCGTCGATCCTCGTCGTCGACGACCAGGACGCCAATGTGCTCCTCCTGCGCAGGTTGCTGGGAGCGGCCGGCTACAAGGACATCCGAGCCGCGACCGATCCCCTCGAGGGCCTCAGGCTCTATCAGGAGGAGCCGCCGGACCTGTTGCTCCTCGACATCCAGATGCCGGTGCTGGACGGTTTCGGCTTTCTGCAGCGCCTCGAAGGCGGCTTGCGAACGCCCGGCGATTTCATCCCGGTGGTGGTGCTGACCGCCGATGCCACCGATGACACCCGGCGCCGTGCGCTCGATCTCGGCGCCAGCGACTTCCTCACCAAGCCGTTCGACGCGGTGGAGGTCCTGCTGCGGATCCGAAACCTGTTGCACACGCGGCGCCTCCACATCGATCTCACCGAGCAGAACCTGTTGCTCGAGCTCAGGGTGCACCAGCGCACCGAGGCCTTGGTGCAGGCCCAGGAGGAGATCGTCGAGCGTCTTACTCGTGCCTTGGAGTTCCGTGACGACACCACCGGTGAGCACATCCTCCGGGTCGGGACGCTCTCGGGGGGCATCGCCCAGAATCTCGGTCAGGACGATGCGTACGTCACGCTGTTGCGACTGGCCGCTCGCATGCACGACATCGGCAAGATCGGGGTTCCCGACGGGGTGCTGCTCAAGCCCGGCCCGCTCGACGCGGACGAGTACCGCACGATCCAGACCCACTCACCCATCGGCGGCAGCATCCTGCAGGGTGGGTCGTCGGACCTGATGCGCATGGCCGAGGACGTGGCCCGCTATCACCACGAGCGGTGGGACGGCAGCGGTAGCGAAGGCATGGCCGGCACCGACATCCCCCTGTCGGCCCGCATCGTGGCCGTCGCCGATGTGTTCGATGCGCTCGTCAACCCGCGCCCGTACAAGGCGGCGTGGACGGTGGACGATGGCATTGCCGAGATCACCGCGCAACGAGGACGCCAGTTCGATCCCGAGGTGGTGGACGCATTCCTGGCCGTCATCACCGAGGAGCTGGCGGCATCGCGCGTGCCACCTCGCGTCGACGCGGGGATCACTCCGTCGCAATGACGCGGTGGGGGGCAGCGGCCTCCCACCGCGCCGTGGCGCTCAGCGGGGTGCGCCGGGTGCCACCAGGG
>JANMIX010000524.1:0-1565 GCA_031376015.1 Acidimicrobiia bacterium
GTGTTGACCGGCGATGGGTTGGTCAGCCACAGCAGCGACAGCAACACCATGAAGCCCGAGAGCCCGGCGACCGAGATGAGGAAGCCAAGGCGCGAACCCACGTTGGTGGCAAGGATGATGTACACGGTCCCCATGAAGAGGGCGACCGAGGCAATGACGACGAGGACACCGAGAATGGTCGGGTACCAGAGGTCCCGGTTCTTGATGCCTTCGGCGGCGAGAACGTTCAGTGCGTGCACCATCAGCTCCTACAGGTTCCGCTCGTACTCGATGATGGCGTCGATCTGGGCCTTGGTCAGAATCTCACCGAAGTGCGGCATGCGGCCTGACGAGATGCCCCGCACGCCGTAGGCCTTGTTGGTTTCGGCACCGATCGAGACCCAGTCGTTCTGCTTCAGCTTGCCCGCTTCGCCGGGGAACTGGCTCTCGACGGCGTCGCCGCGCAGCGACGGTCCCAGCGCGCCGCTGCCGGCGGGTTCGGGCATGGGCACGTACCCGTTACTCGGCTCCAGCGTGGACCACCCCTTGGTGTGGCACCGTGCGCATTGAGTGTTGAAGAGCAACTCGCCTTCGGTCATCTTGGAGACCTCGATGGCGTATTCCTTGGAGCGGCGGATGCCTTCCTGCGCCGCCTTGATGTCGCCTTCGTACTTCTGAGTCTGGAGCGGGGTCTTCGCTGCGGCCAGGCCCTTCTGCGCGATTGCGAGCTTGTCCTCGGCCGCAGCAGATGCGCTCGGGATCTTCTTGGCGGGATCACCGATCACCGAGTTCTTGTAGTCGGTGATCTTCTTGGCGGCGACCTTCTTCGCCGCCGCCGGCGTGATCTGGATGCTCTTGAGGTACGCAACGAGATCGCTGATGGCCTGGGTGTTCTTCGGGCCTCCGCCCGCAACCCCCCACGCCGGCATCGGAGTTCCGGGCCGTCCGTACACGAGAATTTGGGTGATCTGCTGGTACGCCGTGACCGGGTCTTCGCTGTAGCGGTAGAAGACGTCGTTCAGTGACGGCACCTTCCAGATCTCTTGCACCGGCGTCGCCTTGGCGTTGCCCTGCGCCTCAGGGGTGAGCACCCAGTTCTTGGCACCACCGCTGCCGTCGGCGCCATGACAGTCCGCACACAACAGGTACTTGGCGCCCTCGTAGTTGGGCATGGACTTGTTGGAGAACAGAACCTCACCGCGCTCGATGGCGCGCTTGTCGAAGCCGGTGGCTTCCTCGTCCTGGCGGTTGGGCTCCAGCAGCCAGTAGAGCGGGAGGACGACCGCAACGATGGTCAAGAAGATGAGTGCCCACCGCAAGACACGCGTGAGGTGCGCGTCCTCGAGCACGTCGTCGCCGTAGAACGGTGTCTGGTTGGCTGCGGTCCGCTCGTCCGGTTCACGGCGCACCGACAGCACCTTGGCTGCGACGATGACGACGATCGTCACGACGGCCGCGACGTTGATGAGGATCAGGAGGGTGCGCAGGGTCACAGTGGCCTCTTCGGAGCTCCTGGTTGCGGATAGGACGAAATGCGAGTGGGCGTCAGACGCACGGCGGGCCTTCGGCGCCCTGGCCGGTGGTAT
>JANMIX010000610.1:0-13943 GCA_031376015.1 Acidimicrobiia bacterium
CGGATCACGAAGCGGGCGGCGCCCTCGGGTCCGGTCTGCACGATCATGCACGCACCACCCTCACGAAGTCCTGGATCTGGAAGATGTGGGTCCGACCCTCACGCACCTTGTGGGTGATGATGCGACGGGTGTCGGGGTCGAGAAAGTAGTGGTTGTTATAGACGAGCGTTCGGGTCACCCGGCTGTCGAGCGTGAACACGTAGTTGTAGGCGGTGAGCATCACGCCCTCCACGTCGATGGCGTCGCTGGAGGCGAAGCAGCGCTTGCCGTCCACCGAGATGGGCGTGTCGAAGATGGTGGGGCCGACCTCGTAGAGGTTCTCGAAGTCCTCGTGCAGGTGCCACGTCTTGTCGTCGAGCCAGTACACGTCCATGTGCACGGCGCTGGACTCGAGGAAGTCACCCCCGGGGGTGAAGGTCTTGCACACACCCTCCCACTGACCCATGAAGCACTGGTAGGGGCGTTCGCCCGGCGGCCCGTAGTTCGGCATGTCGACCTCCGCTAGAATGGAACCGTGTTCCGCTCGTGGGAACAGTACAGGAGGCTCCGGTGCACGTCCATGTTGTCTTGATCACGCTGCACGACGCGGCGGATGCCCCCCGGGTGAAGACCCTGATGGAATCCATGACCGGGCGCATCGCGGGGATGGTGAGCCTCGACGCCCGCCTCAACGAGCTGCCCGAACCGCACGCCTGCGACATCGCGCTGACCACCCGTTGGGTGGACGCAGCGGCCTATGAGGCCTACAAGACCGACCCGGTCCATGTGGAGGTGGCCACCCAGATCCGCACCCTCATGGCGTCGGCGTCCACGCTCGATTACACCGACTGAGATTCGGCGCGGCCGCCACGCCGGTGTGGGCGGAGCCTCAGGTGAGGACGCCGCTGCGTTCGATGGTGGCGACATCGGCGCCGAGGAAGCTCTCGACCACGGCGGGGTCGTGCTGGACGGCGTCGGGAAACCCCTCGGCGATGACCTGACCCGACTCCATGGCCACCAGCCGGTCGGACAGTTCGTTGATGAGGGGCATGTCGTGTTCGATCACGATGAGGGTGGTGCCCAGGTGACGCTTGACGCCCTCGATGACACCGCCGAGCGCCTCGGTCTCTCGTTGGGCCACGCCGGCCGCCGGTTCGTCGAGGAGCAGCAACGTCGGTTCGAGGGCGAGCAGGCAGGCGATCTCGGTGATGCGTCGGGTGCCTGTCGACAGCTCGCCGATGCGGCGCTCCCGCCAACCGTCGAGGCCCATCAAGCTCAGCAGATCGCGTGCCGTGGCCTCCTTGCGCCGATCGGCCTCGCGCACCCCCGCCAGAGAGCGCAATACCCGCGTGGGCTCGGCCCGCTCGAGGGCCACCATCACGGTCTCCAGCACCGTCATGGTGGGGAAGAGCGCCGCCTCCTGGAACGAGCGGATCAACCCGAGGCGGCCGCGCGCCTCCGGTGAGGCCTTGGTGATGTCGTGGCCGTCGAAGATGATCGTGCCCGCATCCGGCTTGGAGAAGCCGGAGATGAGCTCGAAGAGAGTGGTCTTGCCGGCGCCGTTGGGACCGATGAGGCCGAGCGTCTCGCCGGGCATGACGAACAGGCTCACCCCGTCGACGGCCTTCACACCGCCGTAGTGCTTGGCCAGATCGGTGACCTCCAGCAGCGGCCCGAAGCGATCGCGCTCCGCCGGTGGCTGGCGGGTCTGGCTGCCCAACGACACCGTGGGGCGGTCCTCGGTGGGCGACGGCGGCAGGTCGGGGTCGAGCCCGGCGCGCCGGGCCAGGAACCCGATGAGACGGTCGCGCCGGCCCCGGGCCAGGCCGGCCAGGCCGCTGGGATAGAACAGGATGAGGCCCAGCCAGCCCAACTGCAGCAAGGCCAGGCCGGCGAAGTCGAGGTCCCAGAAGTTGGGGATGCCCTTGATGTACAGCGCCCCCAGCAGCGGGCCGGCGAGCGTGCCGATGCCGCCGATGACCGTGAGGGCCACCACCTCCACCGAGGCGCCGGCCGGGAAGAACTGCCCACCCAGTTGAGCCTGCAGGTGCCCGTAGGCGGCGCCACCCAGGCCCGCCAGCATCCCGGCCACGGCGAAGGCCTGCAGCTTCATGCGAGTGACCGGCACCGTGAAGGCACGGGCTGCGTCTTCGTTGTCGCGCGTGGCGGCGAGGATGCGCCCGAATCCGGTGTCGCGGGCGTTGCGGGCGAGGAACAGGCCCACCACGAAGGCGGCCAGCACCACGTAGTAGTAGCTGCGGGCCTCGCTCAGCACGGTGTCACCGATCTGGGGGCGGCCGGGTTGCACACCGTCGCCGAACGCCCAGTCCTGCTGGAGGATCCATGACATCGACGCCGCGAAGCCCAGCGTGGTGACGGCCAGGAACATGCCCCGGACCCGCAGCGCGGGCAGACCGATCACGGTGGCCACTGCCGCCGAGACGAGCCCGGCCACGAGGAAGGCCAGCGGGTAGTGCCCGATCGAGTCGGTCACCCGGTACGACACGATCGCCCCCACCGCCGCCACCGCGAACTGGCCGAGGGACAACTGACCGCCCACACCGGTGACGATCACCAACGACAGGCCCACCAGCGCGAAGGCCAGCACGATGCACATGGTGTAGGCGGTGCCGTTGGACACGAAGAGAGGCAACGCCACCCCGGCCGCGAGCGCCACCGCGGTCAACACCCCAGGGCAACGCCCGGATGGAGCGCACCTGACGAAGATGCTCGGGGATCTTCGGCCAGGCCTCGACCGAGACCCAGGACCCCTTCTCGCGCTCGCGGGTACCGGCCGGACGCACCACGAGCAGGGCGAAGAGGATCACGCCCAACAACACGATGTCCACCACCGAGGTGTCGTAGTTGGCCAGCAGCAACTGCTCGGCGACACCCAGGGCGATGGCGGCGGCGAAGGCGCGGGGCAGGCTCTCCATGCGCGCCAGTGCGGCGCACGCCAGTGCCCGCAACAGCAGGTGGGGGCCCAGGGATTGCCCGGCCGTGAAGCCTCGAGTGGGCAGGTAGAAGATGGCGGTGAAGGCCGACACCGCGCCGGCGATCGCCCAGGTGAGGGTGGCCATCCGGTTGGGCGAGAACCCCGCCATGGTGGCGGCGTCGGGGTTGGACGCCGCAGCTTGGATGGCCAGGCCGTAGCGCGTGCGCCGCAGGAAGACGGCCACCGCGATGAGCAGGATCGGGGCCAGGAGCAGCATCCCCGAATAGGCGCTGATGAAGTCGATCCGGTCGATGGTGAAGGTGGGAAGGCCGGGCGGTTTGGGGAACTGCGCACCCGACAGCGCATCGGGCGAGATGAGCAACGCCAGCGCCACCAGGAACGACGCGTAGCCGATGGTGGCCACCATGCTCATGAGCTTGGGGGCGTCCTTGAGCCGGCGCAGCACCACCATCTCAGAGAGCGCTCCGAGGCCGGCGGCCAGCGCCATGGCCAGGGGCACCGCCCCCCAATAGGGGATACCGAACTTCTTGACGCTCACCGACAACATGGCGGCCCCGAAGGCACCGATCTCACCGTGGGCGAAGTTCACGAACTTGCTCGACCGGTAGACGAGCACGAGACCGGCGGCCAGCAACCCATAGGCCATGCCGATGGCCAGGCCCTTCACCACGAAGGCGGGCGAGAACACGAGGGCGATCATGGAGGCGGTCATTGCAGCCCCTTGCTGGCGCCCTCGAGAAACACCGAACGCAGCAGGTCGCCGCGGTGCAGCAGTTCCTTGGCGGGCCCGTCGAAGCGGATCTCGCCCTTCTCCATGAAGTAAGCGTGATCGACCAGCGACAGGGCGACGTTCACGGACTGCTCGACCAGCACGACCGCGGTGCCCGCCGCAGAGATACCCCGCACGATCTCGAGCAGTTCGCTCACGATCTTGGGCGCGAGACCGAGCGACAGTTCGTCGATGAGCAGCAGCCGAGGCTGCAGGATCAACGCCTTGGACACGGCCAGCATCTGCTGCTCGCCACCCGACAGCGTGGCCGCGGCCTGGTTGCGGCGTTCGGCCAGGCGGGGAAAGGCGTCGAAGGCCTTGTCGAGTCCGGCATCGACGCGCTTGCGGTCGGCGCCGAGGCTGAAGCCGAAGAGGCGCAGGTTGTCGACCACACTGAGGGGGCCGAACACGGCCTTGCCGCCAGGCACCTGGGAGATGCCCAGCGGCACGCGCCGGGTGGCATCGAGGAAGGTGACGTCCTGGCCGTCGAAGCGCACGCTGCCGGCGCGCGGTGTACCCAGACCGGAGATCACCCGCAACAGCGTCGACTTGCCCGCGCCGTTGGTGCCCATCAGGGCCACCATCTCGCCTTGCCGCACGGTGAGATCGACGCCGAAGAGCACCTGCACCTGGCCGTAGGCGAAGTCGATGCCGCGACAGGTGAGCAGCGGTTCGTCGGTGGGCGGCCGGAGCCGGCGCTGGACCGCGGCCGCCTCCTCGCTGACCCGATTGGCCACGTCGATCGGCGCCTCGTGTGCGGCACGCTGCAATGCCCCGGCCGCCACCACACCGGCGGCAGCCATCAAAGCCAGGGCCCAGGACCAACCGTGGCGATCCGACATGATCAGCCCGCCCACGTAGCCCAGCACGGTGCCGCCCCCGAGCGAGGCGGCCGTCGCCAGGGCCAGGGCCTGTCCCCGACTCTCCGCGGGCACCAGGGCGAGCAGCGCGCTGTCCACCCGCACCCGCGCCACAGCCAGACCGGCGAACCCCGCATCGAGCGCAGCCAACGAGATGCCGTACACGTTGACGCCCGCCGCGATCACCAGAGCGACCGCGGACAGGAAGACCAGATCGGCACTGGAGCGCAGCACGTCCCCGGGGCCGGTGCGCATCCGGTCGTCGTCTCGTGCGGTGAGCGAGGCCAGGCCCGCCACTCCGGCAACCGCCAGTGCGGCCATGGCCCGGAACCGGTCGGCCTCCGACGCCAGCCACGACGACGCCAGGAACCGGTTCGTGAGATCGAACAAGGGGAGCCACATGACGCCGAGGCCGAGCGACGCCAACAGCAGCGGCGACACCGAGCGCACCGACAGGACACGGCGGAGTTGCTCACCCTGGGACAGGTCGGGCGTACCGGCGTGCGGCTCGGAGGCCGGCGCCCGCAGGGTCACCGCGATGACCGCACCCACGGTCGCCACCAGCCCGCAGTAGAACAGCACGCCTCTCCACGACAGGTCGGCGGCCACCACGCCGGCGCCAGACAGGCCGAGGGCAGCGGCGAGCACCGCCATCTCCACGCCGTGGTGCAGGGCGAGCGCCCGCGCCCTGGCCACCGGTGGGGCGATCTGCAACACGAGGGGCCGAGCACAGACGGCCACCACCCCCGACGCCAGGCCGGCCAACAGGCGAGCGGCGGTGAAGCCCGCCATCGTGGCAGCGAAGCCGGACGCCAGGGTGGCGCCGGCGGCGACGACGGCCGCCGAACCCAGCAGGCGACTGCCCCGCCGATGGGGGGCAAGGCGCAGGGTGGCGAAGGCACCGGCCGCCGCCGAAATCGCCCACAGCATCATCAGAGAGCGAACCTCGAGTTGGTCCACCGCGAAGGCGGCACCGGTGTGGGGCACCACGAGTAGCGACGCCAACGGCAGCACGGTGCATGCCCCGGAGGCCAGCGCAACCCGCATCAGGCTGATGCGGACAGGGCGAAGGTCTTCGGCGCGGGCCGGGGGCGCGGCTTCGCCCAGACCGAGGGTGGCTGATGCCACCTCGACGGGATCGGGGCCACGGAACGCCCGCAGGACGCGCCGGCCGTGCCGCCCCCGGGGAGCCACCGCATCGCTCACGACGGCGGCTCCAGCGCTCGGGGGTTGATGGTCACCGAGGCGGTGAGCGCGTCCTCACCGACGCGGGTGCCCCCGGCCGACACGGGCACGACCACCAGTTGGTGCTCCCGTACTGCGCCCGAGCCGGTGCCGGGAAGACGGTCGAGTTCGAACTGAGTGCCCTGCACCAGGAAGACGCCGGAGGCTTCCTCCACGCGCTGACCCGCGGGCGGCGGCGTCTGGTCGAGGTAGACCGCGTAGGCATCGGCTCCGCCGGTCGGGGACCATTCCATCCGGAGGGGGAGGCCGTGGATCGAGCCCTCCACCGGTCGCTGCAAGCGGAAGCCCTGGTCCCGCGTGAGCGGTCCCGAGGTGCACCCGCTCACCCAGACGAGCAGCCCGAGCCCCACGAAGGCGCCGGCCAGACGCTCAGAACGCCTTCTGGGCACCGGTGTACTCCACCAGACCACTGCTGGAATTGAAGGCGATGGGCCGGTAGGCGGCGGCGCCGTCCTGGCGACCGGGGCCGAGCAGCGTGCGCATGGCGGTGGCGGACTGGAAGTTGGTGCCCAGACTGCGGGCCGCCGCGGCCCACTGGGGCACGCTGAAGCCCGACGGCAGGTTCGCCGCGGCCTTCTGCAGCAACAAGGTCGTCTCGCAATACGCCAGCGCCTGGCGGGCATTGGAGCGGGTGGCGAACTTCTGGTTGGCGGCGGCGAAGATCTGCAGGCACAGGGTCTCGGTGGGGTTTGCGGGCATGGGTGCCTGGGAATCCTCGACATCGCCCGCCGAGTTGAACCCGACGCCGACCATGCCGGACATCTGGCTCTGCAGGTTCTTCTCGCCATAGCGGGGGGCATCGAAGGTGGTCATGGCGTAGCGGGGACGGTAGGACCCCGCCGTGGTGAGGAAGAACGAGGCGAGGGGCGCGCCGCCCAGGAACATCACCCGGTTGACCCCTTGGAACTGGAAGTTGGTGACGGCGGCCGACAGTCCGTTCTCCACCGTGCCGGCGTCGGTCGGGTCGACCTGCGCCTCGATGATTTTCATGTTGGGGTTGATCTTCTTCAACTCCGGCAGGGTGACGTTCTGGAATACCCGCTTGAACATGGCCGACTGCCAGTGCACCACCCCGACGGTGGCGCCGCTGAAGTAGTTGGTGTTGGCGGCGATCTCCTGGATCATCGTGCGGTTGGCACGGTCCTGGGTGGGGTAGCTCGGCGACCAGTAGTAGTCGCCCATCTGCTGGTAGAAGACCGTGTCGAAGGGGAACGGCGCCGGGTCGAAGGTCAGGATGCCGCTGTCGCGGTAACACGTCCGCGTGCTCTCGAAGCGCTGGCCCTGCAGCACCACTGCGTAGACCTTGTCGTCGGCGAAGTCGGTGCAGAGCAGCCCTTCCTTGTTGGCGTCGGCCTGCGTGGTGAAGATCGCCTTGCGGTCCGGCACCATCTGCATGCCGCCGATGCCGCCGTGGGTGTTGATGTAGCGGGCCAGCACCGACAACTGCGCGTCCGGATCGCCGAGGTCGGGGGCGCTGATGCCGTAGCCCTCGGTGACCGTGTTGATGTAACCGATCTTGATGGTGCCACCGGTCTGGCCGCCGCCTCCGCCGCCGCCACCACCGTCGCTGCCACCCCCGCCGTTGCCGCCATCGGTCCCGCCGCCGCCGGTACCACCCGTCCCACCCGTGCTGCCGGTGCCACCCGCGCCACCGGCGTTACCGCCGGTGCTCCCCGATCCACCCGTGCCGCCCCCGTTGATGACCTCGTCGTAGCTCCCGGTGCGGCCGGCGGTGCCGGCGCTCCCGGCGTCGCCGCTGCTGCCACCCGTGCCCGAAGAACCGTTGTTGCCGTACGAACCGTTGTTGCCGAACGAGCCGTTGCTGCCGCCGACCGCGTTGACGGCGGCGGGCGCGCTGCGGGGCACGGTCGAGGAACAGGGCGCGATGAGGGCAGCGACGAGACCGAGACCGAGCAGCCGGAGCCGCCACACCCCTCCTGTTGCCGAACCCAATTTCACCGCGTGCCCTCTCTGCCATCTCGGCCAGTCGTGCGAACTCTTCGACCCGGGGCGCCGGTGGACCTTCGCCTCGTGCCGTTCCACCGGGCGATCCGATCCATCCCGGTGGTCCATCCATCGTCCTCCCGGCAGGCACCGGGCTGTTCCACTAAGTGGAACGATGTTTCATTAGAAGGGTACCGAGGGGACGGTCTGCGGTCAATGGCGGTGTCCCCGTCGTTCATCGCCCGTTCATGAGATGGGTGACGCAGAACCCGATCACCTCATCGGCCACTTCCGCCCGCAATTCAGCACCGGGCCGTCCCGCTTCGCCGTCGAGGAACCCGCGGGCACTGGTGTCGTCCTCCGGGTGGCCGAGCGAGAAGTGGTTCCCACCCTCCACCACCAGGTGCCTCGATGCGTCGCGGGCGGGGCCGGCCGGCATCGTCTCGAAGGTGCGGGCGAGCGGATCGAGCCGGCCGTCACGGGATTCGCCGTAGCGGTAGGCGCTGTGGGCGATCACGCCATCGGCGGTACCGCCGATGAGCAACACGGGGCAGTCGCCGGTGAGCGGCAACACCGTGGCCGGGGGCCAGCCGAGAAGGGTGGACGCACCAGTGTGGGCGCCATAGGCCACCGCGGCACGCACCTGTGGGAACCATCGGTGATCGGCAGCCAGCAGGGCGATGGACCCGCCGGCGGAATGGCCCAGCAACGCCACCCGGCTCAGGTCGAGATGGCCGTCGAGCGGGGTGGCGGCGAGACCCTCCGCGCGGCCAGGACCGGTGTGCCCGAAGGGCACCTCGAGCGAGGCCAGCAAGGGAGCCAAGGCAGAGGTGACCGGCGCCGTGCCGAAGGTGTCCGGGGTCATGGCGGCGACGTCGACCCCCGGGGTCAGGCCGTACTGGCCCGGGAACAGTTCGCCGACCCAGTCGAAGGTGACCGCCGCGATGCCGGCCTCGGCCAGGGCCACCGCCAACCACCGGTAGCACTCCATGCCAACGTTGACGCCTGGGAAGATGACGGCGACCGGGTAGGGGACCTGGGCCTCATCGGCGGGCACGACGCCGGTGTCGCGTTCGAGGTCGGTACCGGAGTAGATGGCGGGGTAGTGGATGCGGGCGTGGCCTGTGTCGAACGGGACGGGTTGACCGGGCACCCGGAACGCCCAGTGCACCACCCGCACGGTGGCCTCGCCGGGCGCGCCGGCGCCGGTTGCCGTGCTCGCCGGAGTGCTCACGAGGGTCGGGGCAGGGTGCGGTCGGCGCCCCACAGGGTCCGCACCAACTTCTCGGTCATCTCCTCGCCGAAGAGGCGTACGCCCAGCACGTTGGCCGGATCGCGCTCGGCCACGTTGCGACGGATGGTCAGATCCCGCTCGGCGAGCGCGCCCCGCTTCTCGGCCGGCACCGGCGTCGCGTCGTCGACCCAGCGCAGCCACTGATCGACCCGCTCGTGCACCAGGTCGCGCATCAGCTCGATGATCCCCTCGGAGCGCTCGCTGGTGTACACGTAGGCGCACTCCGACAAGCCGGTACGCACGTAGAGGCTGCGGCTGGTGAAGACCTTCAACTCGGGGTGCTCGGCCCGCACGTCCAGCCAGCGTTCGTTCAGGGGTTCGTAGTAACGGTCGAGCGACTCGAGGTCGACCCACAGGTCACTGCGCGGGATCACGTCGCAGTAGAACCAGACGTCGGGGATCGTGCCCCAGGCGAGACCCAGGTGCGGCACGTCGATCTGCGGGCCCAACCACACCGTGAGGTGCATGTTGGTGAAGCCCGTCTCGGGCTGGCCGATCCAGGAGTGCACCATCCAGTCGACCTCGTCGCCGGCGAAGGCCTGCACCCGCACCTTCTGGCCACCCGGTGCGTCCCAGTTCCCGAAGGGTTCCGAACTGCGGTCCAGCGTCGTGTCGAAACGGGCATCGATGCGGTCGCGCACCTCACCCAGCAGCCCCCACAGCGTGTTGAAGACGGCGGTGTTGTCCTGGACGCCGCCCTCATCGACCAGATCGGCGACGTGACGCAACTGCTCGGCCATGAGGTTCCCCTTCCGAGGGTCTTTCCGCTGAGTGGAACGCTGTTACGATACTGGAATGCGGCGGGCGCACAAAGAGGCGGAGCGGGCCGGCGACGTGCTGGCCTACACCGACTGCGGTCCGCTCGCTTCAACCGCGGTCGCGCTGTGCCACGGCGCAGGCTACGACGGCCGCACCTTCGACGCCGTGGCCGACGCGCTGGCCGGCGAGGGGTGGCGAGTGCTCTGCCCCGACAACCGCGGCGCGGGCGCCTCGACCGACACCGCCGGGTTGATCGCCACCGGCGGGCCGCGGGCCCTGGCCGAGGACCTCCTCGCCATCCTCGACCACGCCGGCGTCACCCGCGCCCACGTCGTGGGCCATTCGCTGGGCGGGTGGGTGGCGCTGGCCGCGGCTCTGGCCGACGAACGGGTCGTGTCGGTGACCCTGGTCGACTCCCCCGCCGGGATCTTCACCGCCGAGGTCGACCTCTTCTGGAACGGTTTCGTGGACCGCCTCCGAGACGGGGCGCCACCAGCGGCGTTCGCCGCGCTCGACCTGTTGCGCGCACAGGCCCCGTCCGCCACCGACCTGACCCGCCTGGCGGCGCGCCTCCCGGTGGCGTTCCTGACCGGGGCCGACGATGCCGTCTACCCCGAGACCGTCGTGCGCGCTGCCGCCTCGGCCGTGCCGGGCGCCACGGTCACGGTGCTGGCCGGCGCCGGCCACCTGAGCTACTTGGATGCACCCTCGGCGGTCAACCAGGCCCTCACGGCCGTGCTCTCCGCCGCCGGGGACGCGCCGAGCGGCGCGGCGTAGCGGCCCAGGAACCCGCACACCAGCGACGCCACCTCGCGACGGGTCTCGGCCGGCTTGGTCGGGGCCGCCTGCTCCCGGTAGCCGCGACCCGTGACCCCGTCGTAGCCCTCGGCGAAGGAGTAGTGGTTGGCCCCTTCGAACAGCACCAGGTGGGCGGGGCCGGGGCAGGCATCGAAGGTGGCTCGCAGTTTCTCGGTGGCCGAACCCTGCGTGCCGGTGAGGGTGCCGATGACGCCATCGTGGGTACCGCCCATCACCAGACGGGCCGGGCCGGGGGCCATCGCCAGCGTGGAGCCGTCGGGGTGCAGCACGTGCCCGCCCCAGGAGAAGCAGGCCTTCACCTCCGGCGCGGCGGTGAGCAGGGCCACGGTGCCGCCCGAGGAGTGCCCGCCCACCGCCAACCGGTCGAAGTCGAAGGCGCCGGCCCGACCCAGATCGGAAGCGGCCACCGAAGCCAGCAACGGGGCCAGCACCGCGTTGGGGGCCTCGGCCAGGCGAGCCAGGTCGATCCCCGGGGAAAGCACCGGCCTGCCGTCCACTCCGCGCGCCACCCAGGTGAAGGCCACCACCGCCCAACCGGCCCGAGCGAGGGAGACCGCCAACCAGTGCAGGTACTCGGGTCCGCAGTTGAAGTTGGAGTGCAGCACGCACACGGGCAGCGGCACCCGGGCGGGATCGGGCCCGATGAGGCCCAGCACCGGGTCGTCCGCAGCGGTGGCGGCGGGTGCCGCGGGAAACGTTGCCCGCCAGTGCAGGGTGTCGTAGGGAGACTCGGCGCCGGGCACGGCGGCGGCGCCGTGCACCATGCGGACGTCCGGATTCATCCACCCACCATCCCACAGAGCGGAACGACGTTCCACCGTCATCTACCCTGTGGCAATGGAGCCCCGTTCGTTCCTCTATGTCCCCGGCGACCGCCCCGACCGTTTTGCCAAGGCGGCGGCCTCGGGCGCGGACGCCATCATCCTGGATCTCGAGGACGGCGTGGCCGCCTCCGCCAAGGACACCGCACGGGAGGCGGTGGCCGAATGGCTTGCGGCAGAGGGCAACGACTGCCCGGCCGAGGTCTGGGTGCGGATCAACAGTGGCGAGCGGGCAGAGGGCGACCTGGCCGCGGTGGGACGAACCCGCGTGCTGGTCCCCAAGGCAGAGGTGACGGCACTGACCCGAGCGACGGCGACGGCGTCGGCAGTGGGTGCGCTCATCGAGACGGCAAACGGTTGGCTCGACTGCCGGGCCATCGCCGCGGTGGCCGGGGTGGAACGGCTCTCCATCGGTGAGGCTGATCTCACCGCCGAGTTGGGCATCGACCCCTCCGCCGATGAGCACGAGTTGTGGCCCCTCCGCATGACGGTGGTGGCCGCGTCGGCCGCCGCAGGTATCGCCGCCCCAACCGGACCCGTGTCCACCGCCGTGCGCGATCTCGACGGGCTGCGGGCCTCCACCGAGTTGCTGCGCCGGGCCGGGTTCGCGGCTCGGGCGTGCATTCACCCCGACCAGGTGCCCATCGTCAACGAGGTCTTCACCCCGACCGAGGAGGAATTGGCCCGGGCCAGCGCGCTGGTGGCGCGGTACGACGAGTCGCTGGCCGCAGGATCGGGGGTGTGCATCGACGAATCAGGACGCATGATCGATGAGGCCGTCGTGCGTCCCGCCCGCCGCTTGCTGGCACGACGCCGATGAGAAGGGCCCGCCTCGCCGTGGCGGCCGGCGCGCTGGCGGCCGCGACCCTCATCGCCGCCACCGGTCCCGCCCGCGCCGCAGGCGCAGCGAACGCACGCCCGACAACCAATGCCGCCCCGACCGCCGGTGCCGCCTTGCCGGCGCCGGTGTACTTCGACATCCCCAACGTGAACGGGGTGTCCATCCATGCCTGCCGGTTGGGTGACATCAGTGGACCACCCAAGCCGGTGGTGCTCGAGTGGACGAACTACACGATCGACAACCCCGACTCGTACCCGGCGGCCGGCTGCCCACCCCAGTTCAAGGCCCTGGCCGCGTCGCTCGTCAGCGACGGCTACATCTACGTCGCCGGCCAGACCCGCGGCGTGGGCCAGAGCACGGGCGTGGCCGACGTGTGGTCCTCCCAGGACGGCGAGGACGGGTTCAAGGTCGTCGAGTGGCTCGCCGCTCAGCCGTGGTCGACACACAAGGTGGGCCTGGCCGGGTGCTCCAGTTCCTCGATGGAGGGCCTGCAGATCGCCGTTCGCCATCCCGCCCACCTCGACGCCGTGGTCATGAGTTGCTTCGGCAGCGACGCCTACCGCGATGCGATGTTCCCGGGTGGTCTGCGGGCCTACTCGGTGCTGCCGGTGGCCAGCCGGCCGCTCGTCGACCTCGACTACGTCTCGGTCCGCCAGCGCATCGAGAAGGGTGACACTTCGCTGTTAGGGGAAGCCGCCCAACGCCTGGCCATCGACGCGGTCACCGAGGCCAAGCTCTACAGCACCACCGAGGATGCGCCCTTCTGGCGCGACAAGTCGACGGGCGCGGCGTTCGACGCCATCACGGCACCGATGCTGGCCATGGGCAACTGGGCCGACTTCTTCCTCCGGGGCACCTTCGAGTGGGAGCGGCACCGCAAGCCCGGCGACAAGTTGGTGATGCTCCCCGGGTGGCACGGTGACTCGCTCGCCGTGCCCGGGCCCTTCGGGATGACCGAGCGCGCCCACGCCTGGTTCGACACGCACCTGAAGGGTCTCCCCGATCGCTACGCGGGCGAGCCACCCGTCGTCTACTGGGAACTCGACGGCGGGTTCACCCACGGGTCCGGCTCCGGGGGCGACCAGCCCAAGGGCCGCTTCCACAACGCCACCGACTGGCCGCCCCCCGCGGTGCGGTACCAGCGCTGGACCTTCGGCGCCCCCGACGGCAACGACACGCTCGCCTACCCGTCGGGATCGCCCGGATCCACCACCGACATGCGCGGTCTCGGCCAACCGGCCCAGTACCCACCCGCCCAGGACACGACCGGCGCAGTGGTCACGTGGACCGGGGATGTCCTGGCCTCGCCGTTGCACCTGGCCGGCCCCGTCACCGCCACCATCTGGGCCACCCCCCACACGGTGGACGGTGATCTCTACGTCCGCCTCGAGGACCTCAAGCCCGATGGCACGTTCAAGGACATCACCAACGGCTGGCTACGGGGGGTGCACCGGGCGGTGGACCCCAACCTGTCGCTGCATGATCCGGCCACCGGCGAGATCATCCGCCCCTGGCATCCCCACGACGCCAAGGCGCTGCTCACACCCGAGACGCCCGCGGAGTTCGTGGTCGAACTCTGGCAGACGGCAACGGAACTACCGAAGGGCGACCGGTTGCGGGTGCTGGTGTCGATGCAGGACACGCCCTGGTTCCTGC
>JANMIX010000669.1:0-2299 GCA_031376015.1 Acidimicrobiia bacterium
GGTCTGGCTGATGCCGGCCCTGATGTTCCTGTCGTTCCTGGTCATCCTGGGCTTCGGCAAGCGCATGCCGCGCAAGGGCTCCGAGGTCGGCATCGCCGCCGTCGGGCTTTGCTTCATGGTGGCGCTGCTGTCGGCTGGCTCGTGGATCATGCACGTGAACGATGCCCACGGCGCGGCGCACGCCGCACCGGTCGCGACCGGTGGCGCCCACGCCGCGGTGCGCGCCGGGGCCGAGGATCCCGCTCCCGAGGGCGAGGCGCCTGCCGGCGAAGGGTCAACCACTGAAGGTCACGGCACCGCCGGCGCCGAGACCGAGGCGCCGGTCGAGCCCATCGAGACCGGCATCACGTGGTTCGAGAACGGCGGCGTGAAGTTCGAGGTCGGCACCCTCGTCGACGGGCTCAGCGTGATCATGCTGGTGGTCGTCACCATCATCTCGCTGCTGGTGCACATCTACTCCACCGACTACGTGAACGGCGATCGGCGCTACACGCACTACTTCGCCTTCCTCTCGCTCTTCACCGCCTCCATGCTCATGCTGGTGATGAGCCGTTCGACGGTGCAATTCATCACCTCGTGGGAGTTGGTGGGCGTGTGCTCCTTCGCCCTCATCGGGCACTGGTGGGAGGAGAAACCCAACAGCGACGCCGCCCTCAAGGCCTTCCTCACCAACCGCGTCGGCGACGTCGGCCTGCTCGTCGGCATGATCACGCTGTTCTGGGCCACCAAGTCCTTCGACATCCGCACCATCAACACGATGGCGGCCACCGGGGAGGCCGAGCACCTGTTGATCCTGGTGGCGGCGTGTTGCCTGGTCGGCGCCGTCATGTCCAAGTCGGGCCAGTTCATCCTGCACACCTGGTTGCCCGATGCCATGGCCGGCCCCACCCCGGTCTCCGCCCTGATCCACGCCGCCACCATGGTGGTGGCCGGCGTGTTCATGGTGGCCCGCCTCTACGGCGTGTTCTTCACCGGCCTGTCCATCGGCGACGGCAATGTGAACCTGCTGGCGGTGATAGGTGGGGTCACGGTCATCGGCGGCGCCGGTCTGGCGTTCGTGCAAAGCGACATCAAGAAGGTGCTGGCCTACTCCACCGTGAGCCAGTTGGGCTACATGGTCATGGCGTTGGGGGTGGGGGCATGGACGGCAGCCATTTTCCACCTGTTCACTCACGCCTTCTTCAAGGCCGGCCTCTTCCTCGGTTCGGGCTCGGTGGCGCACTCGGTGCACAGCTTCGACATGAAGAAGGACATGGGCGGGATGCGGCGGTTCATGCCCCGCACCTGGGCCACGTTCATGGTCTGCACCGGCGCGCTCATCGGTCTGTTCCCGCTGGCGGGCTTCTGGTCGAAGGACGAGATCCTGGCCGGTGGACACGAGCTGGGCGCCAGCAACGCCTATGAGATCTTCATGGTCGTGGGCATCATCGGTGCCCTCATGACGGCGGCCTACATGACCCGCTGTGTGTACCTCACCTTCTACGGCGAACCCCGGGGCGCGGCCGCCGACCCGCACCACCATCCCCACGAGTCGGGTCCGCGCATCGTCGTGCCGCTCTACATCCTCTCGGCCCTGGCGGTCGTGGCCGGCTTCGCCAACTTCCCGTTCGGGGGTGACTCGATCAAGAACCGCTTCGAGCACTACGTGCAACCGGTGGGCGAGTACTTCCCCCATCCCGGTCTGATCACGTTCTCCCTGCCCGTGGCGGTGGCCTCGTCGCTCATCGGCCTGCTCGGTATCGGTCTCGCCTACCTCTACTGGTTCCAGGGCCGGTTCCATGGCATCACCGAACGTTCGAAGGTGGCCAAGGCGGGGCACACGTTCCTGGTGGAGAAGTACTACTTCGACAAGCTGTACACCGACGTCATCGCCGGTGGCATCAAGGGCCCGATTGCCCGGGCCATGTACTGGGTCAACCAGAACCTCATCGATGGAGTGGTCAACGCGGCCGGCTCGCTGTCCCAGCGTCTTGCCGGCTTCTTGTACCGCGATATCGACCAGGGGTTCATCGACGGCGCCATCAACGGTTCCGGCGCAGGTGCCGAAGGCACCGGGCAGTTGTTGCGCCGCATCCAAACGGGTCGGGTCCAACAGTACGGAGCGCTCCTGTTCGGGGGCGCCATCGTGCTGGCGGGCCTGCTCATCGTGACGATCTAACCGAGCAACGAGAGAGACATGGAATCCTTCCTCGACCATTGGGGCCCGAGCCTCGCCATCTTCATCCCCCTCATTGGCGCCCTGCTGATGATGATCATCCCGAAGGAGGAGGAGGACGGGCACAAGACCATCGCCCTATTG
>JANMIX010000688.1:0-4469 GCA_031376015.1 Acidimicrobiia bacterium
GATCGGCGAAGGCGTCCAGCGCGCGCTCCAACGCCTCCTGATCGGCATGGCGGGCCCCGATCTCCTGCTGGAGGCGTCCACCGATCTCCTCGGCCACGGTGCGGGCCGCCCCACTGACGGTGTCCTCCAAGGTGTGGAGCACGATCAGGCGGTCACCGATGTCATTCACCAGGTCCACGAGGTTGCGGGCGCCGCCGATGGTGGATTGCAGTCCCTCGGCCACACTGTCGACCTGCCCAGCGGCCAGTTCGACCCGGTCGACCTCGCTGCGCAAGGCGGTCTCCAGCATGCCGAGGCGGGTCTCGAGGCTGGCCAGTCTCGCTTCGAGGCGATCCGTGCCAGGCTGGTCTCCGCTGGTGGTCATGGGTGAAAGCTAATCGCCCTCCCGCACCGGCTCCCGCAGATCCCCACCGGCCGTCGTGAGGGCGAGAACACATCCCCTAGCCTGCGGTCATGGCCGACCTTGCTGCTGCGATCGACGAGCTCTGGGACCGCCGGGACACGCTCGACGCCTCCGACGCGGAGGCTCGTGCCCTGGTGCACCAGGCCGTTGACCTCCTTGATTCCGGACAGGCCCGTGTGGCTGAACTCGTCGGTGACGAGGTCGAGGTGCACCAGTGGCTGAAGCGGGCCATCCTGCTGCTGTTCCGGCTCTCCGCCATGGAGACCACCGAGCTGGGTCCGTTCGAGTATGCCGACAAGATCCCGCTCAAGCACGACTATCAGGCCGCCGGTGTGCGGGTCGTGCCCGGGGGTTCGGCCCGTTGGGGCAGCTTCTTGGATCGCGGCGTCGTCCTGATGCCCAGCTACGTGAACATCGGTGCCCGGGTGGGCGCCGGCACCATGGTCGACACCTGGGCCACGGTGGGCAGCTGCGCGCAGATCGGGGCCAACGTGCACCTCTCGGGCGGCGTCGGCATCGGGGGCGTGCTCGAGCCTCCCCAGGCCGCCCCGGTCATCATCGGTGACAACGCCATGATCGGCAGCCGCTCGATGATCGTGGAAGGCGCCCGGGTGGGCGAGGGCGCCTTCGTGGGCGCCGGAGTGATCCTGGCCCGCTCCATCCCCGTGATCGACGCCGAGACCGGCGGGGAGCTGTCACGGGGGGTCGTGCCGCCCTGGTGTGTGGCGGTGCAGGCCAGCCGCTCCCGTGAATTCGCCGGGGGCACCTTCGGCCTTCCCTGCGTGCTCGTCATCAAGCGACTGGCGGAAGGCGAGCGCCACGACAAGGCGCAGTTGAACTCGCTGCTGCGGGACCACGGGCTCACGGCGTGAACCTCCTGGCCCGCACGGCCGCCCTGGTGGACGTCAGCTCGGTGAGCCACGATGAAGCGGCGCTGGTGGCCCTGCTCGAGGCCGAACTGGCCGGGTGCGACTGGCTCACCCTGGAACGGGTGGGGTTGAACCTGGTGGCTCGCACGACCATGGGCCACCGGCGACGCCTGGTGCTCGCCGGCCACACCGACACCGTGCCGGCCAACGGCAACGAGGGTGCCCGCGTCGACGGCGACCGCGTGTTCGGCTTGGGTGCGGCGGACATGAAGGGCGGTCTGGCCGTGATGATGGACCTGGCCACGACGGTGACCGAGCCCGACGTGGACGTCACCTACGTCTTCTACGCAGGTGAGGAGGTGGCCGCGGAGCACAACGGGCTGGGCCATCTCTTCGCCCGACGTCCCGAGTTGCTCGCTGGTGACGTGGCTCTGTTGGGCGAGCCCACCGGTGGCGAGTTGGAGGCGGGTTGTCAGGGCACGATGCGCCTCCGGGTCACGATGGCCGGCGCCCGGGCCCACACCGCCCGACCGTGGATGGGTCGCAACGCAGTGCACCGGTTGGGTCGTGTGCTGGCCCGCGTCGAATCGGTCGAGGAGCGCCGGCCCGTGCTCGACGGGTGCGAGTTCCGCGAGGCGTTGCAGGCCGTGTCCGTGCAGGGTGGGGTGGCCGGCAACGTCGTTCCCGATCGAGCCACTGTGTTGCTCAATCATCGCTTCGCACCCGACCGTGACGCGCCCGCGGCCGAAGCAGCGGTGCGCGCCCTGCTCGAGGATCTGCTCGAGGAGGGCGACGAGTGGGTGCTGGAAGACGTCGCTCCGGGGGCGGCGCCGAACCTGTCGCACCCGCTGCTGGCCGAACTGGCGGCGCGCAACGACCTCGTCGTGCGGGCCAAGCTGGGCTGGACCGACGTGGCCCGGTTCGCGGCGGCCGGAATCCCCGCGGCCAACTTCGGCCCCGGTGACCCCCTCCTGGCACACACGGCGGGCGAGTTCGTCACTGCGGCCCAACTGGAGCGCTGCCGGGCCGCCTTGTTCGACCTCCTCACGTCGCCGCCGATCGAACGGCCGCAGTAGGGTCAGCGGCCACCACCGTCGTCACCCGAGGAGATGTACATGACCGTCGAGATCGGCCAGGAGGCCCCCGACTTCGAGCTCAAGGACCCGAGCGGCGAGGTCATCAAGCTGTCCAGCTTCCGGGGCAAGAGCCCTGTCGCCCTCGTCTTCTACCCGTTCACGTTCACGGGCGTGTGTGAGGGCGAGTTGTGCCAGTTGCGCGACGAGTTCGCCGACTTCTCCGATGCGGGGATGCAGGTGCTGGCGGTCTCCTGCGACAGCCGTCACAGCCAGCGGGTGTGGACCGAGCAGAAGGGCTACCAGTTCCCCGTGCTGAGCGACTTCTGGCCGCACGGCGCCGTGGCCAAGGCCTACGGCGTGTTCAACGACGCACTCGGTTGCGCCAACCGCGCCACCTTCATCATCGACACCGAGGGCAAGATCCTCGACGCGTTCGCCTCCGGCGACCTGGGTACGCCCCGCGAGCTGTCCAGCTACAAGGACGCGCTCAACAAGGTGTAGCGCGGCAAGCTGTAGCGCGGCGCGCCGGTCAGCCCGGTGCCGACCGGCGGCGCCGCACCACCAGCAGTGCGCTGAGGCCGACCCCGCCGGCCAACAGGCCGGCAACCACCCCGAGACCACCGGTGCCACCTTCGGAGTAGCGCGCCGAGGTCGTGGCCCCGCCGGCCCGCTCGCCCGTACCGCCGAGATCCACGGTGGGGGCGGCGCCCTGCTGGCGGCGACCCGTGGCATCGGTGGTGCCCGAGGAACCGCCGGCACCTGAGCGGGTGGCGCCCGGGCGCGACGTGGTCGACCCCCCTGATCCCTTGATGGTCGTCGGGGTCGTGCCCGAGGTCGACGTCGAGCTGCCGCCGGTGGTCGAGGTCGTGCCCCCCAGCCCCTTGGTGGCCGCCGCCAGGTTCAGCAGCCCGGAACCGTAGGTGCTGTCGCGGCCCGGAAGGCCGAGATCCGTGGCCGTCGACAGCAACCGATCAACCGTCTGTTGGGCCGACAAGCCGGCGGCGCGCAGGAGGGCGGCGGCGCCGGCCACGTGCGGCGCCGCCATCGAGGTGCCCGCCAGGCAGGCATAGGCGCTGGCGTTGCCCGACTCCCAGAAGGTCGAGAGCACGCCGAGTGGAGCGGTGGAGCAGCTCAGGTCGTCATCCGGCTCGCCCCCGGGCGCGGCGATGGACCACTTGGCGCCACCCACCCCGTTCGAGTAGCTGGCCTTTGCTCCCGACCGGTTCACGGCGCTCACCACGATGGCGGGTTCATTGTTGAACCCCGAGCCCAGCACGAAGGTGTTACCAGCGGCCACCACCGGCACGACGCCCTTGGCCCATGCGTATTCGATGGCCTGGCTGAAGGCTGGTCCCAGCACGAACTGGGTGTCGCTACCGAGCGAGAGGTTGATCACCGTGGCCCCGTGATCGGCGGCCCAGACGATGCCCGCCGACACGTCGTCGGAAGAACCCGAGCCTGTGCAGCCGTCGATCCCGCAGGACTCACTCAACACCTTGACCGCCAGGATCTTGGCCTGGGGGGCCACCCCGGCGATGCCCACGCCGTTGTCGGCATTGGCGGCGGCGATGCCGCTCACGTGGGTGCCGTGGCCATCGTCGTCCTGGCCGCCGGGCCGGCAGGCCGCCGAGTTCCCCCCGGTGCCCAGGCAGGTCTCGGCCCCGACGATCTTGCCGCCTTGCAGATCCTGGTGGGACAGGCTGACGCCGGTGTCGACCACGGCGATGGTGCTGCCCTTGCCGCGGGTGACGTTCCATGCCTCGGGGGCGTGGATCATGCTGAGGCCCCACTCGAACTTGAAGCCCGCGTCGTTGCTCGCGGGCGCGGCCGAGGCCGTGGGGGGCGGCCGGAGCGCCAGGATCGCGGCGAGCAGCAGGACGATGCCGACGCGTCGGCGAGAGGGGAGACGCGTCATTCGGTCCATTGTGGCCCTGGGGCGGGCGCCGCACACATCGGGGCGGCGACGCCCACCCGCGGCGCACTCAGAGGCGGCGCATCACGGTCACCACCCGACCGAAGACTCGGATGTCGGCCGGATCGTAGGAAATGGGACTCAGCCGCTCGTTGGCGGGGGTGAGCACGATCGACGCACCATCGCGGCCGAAGTACTTGACCGTGGCC
>JANMIX010000699.1:0-7337 GCA_031376015.1 Acidimicrobiia bacterium
CTGTTCGTGGTGGAGGCCGACGAGAGCGACGGGACCTTCGTGGAACTGCCCTCTGCCGGGGTGATCGTGACCAACGTGGAAGCCGATCACCTCGACCACTACGGCGACCTCGCCCACATCGAGGCCGCGTTCGAACGCTTCCTGCACCAGGCGCCCGGCCCGAACGTGGTCTGTGCCGACGACCCCGGCGCAGCTCGTCTGGGGCGGGCCGCCGGTGCGTTGCTGTACGGCACCGCGGCCGAGGCCGACTACCGCATCACCGAGGTGGTGGCGGAGCGCAGCGCGGCACGGGCCGTGCTCGTGCGGGACGGCGACGCGCTGGGCGAGCTCCGCCTGCCCATCCCCGGCTTGCACAACCTGCGCAACGCCACCGCCGCCACCGCGCTGGCGATGGAGTTCGGCGCCTCCTTCACCGCCGCACAGCGGGCCCTGGCCCGCTATGCCGGCGTGGCGCGCCGCTTCCAGCACAAGGGCGTCCGGCGCGGTGTCACCGTGGTGGACGACTACGCACACAATCCCGGCAAGGTCGCCGCGCTCCTGGAGGCGGCGTCGAGCTCGGGCTGGGACCGCGTCGTGGTGGTGTTCCAGCCCCACCGCTTCAGCCGCACCGCCGCCCTCGGGCGCGAGTTGGGAGAGGCGCTGGCGGCGGCGGACGTGGCGGTGGTGATGGACGTGTACGCCGCAGGCGAGGCCCCGATGCCGGGGGTGTCGGGTCGCACCGTCCTCGATGCCCTGCGCGCCGCCGCCCCCGAGGTGGAGGCCGTGTGGGCACCTCGGCGCGACGACGTCCTGGCCTACCTGCGCGGCGCGTTGACCGAGGGGGATCTGTGCCTCACGGTGGGGGCGGGCGACGTGACGAGCCTCGGTCCGGACATCCTGGAGCTCCTCGCGCCGTGAGCGGGTCCCAGCCGACGTCGCCGGCGGTGATCGACGCGCTGGCGGGCGCCCTGACCTCGGTGCTGGGCGCCGAGTTCGTACAGCGCGACGCCCCGCTGGGCGAGCGCTCGACCTACCGCGTGGGTGGCCGGGCGGCGCTGCTGGTGGAGCTGACCCATCCGGAGCGTGGGATCGCACTGTCGCAGGCCGTACGCCGGGTCGCACCCGAGGTGCCCTTGGCGGTGGTGGGCAACGGCAGCAACCTGCTGGTGGCCGATGCCGGCTTCGAAGGACTGGTGGTGGTGTTGGGCGCCCGACTGGCCCGTGTCGAGGTGGAGGGATCACGGGTGCGGGCCGGGGGAGCGGCGCTGTTGCCGGTCGTGGCCCGGCGCACCGTGGCCGCCGGGCTTCGTGGGTTCGAATGGGCCGTCGGGGTCCCCGGCTCGATCGGTGGAGCGGTCCGCATGAATGCCGGTGGGCATGGCTCGGACATGGCGACCGTGCTCGACAGGGTCCGCGTTCTGGACGTGCGCGGCGGCGAGGATGGGTGGGTGCACGCGGCGTCCCTGGGCCTCAGCTACCGGCACTCGACGCTGCGCGCTTCACAAGTGGTGCTGGAGGCCGAACTCGTGCTCGAACCCGGTGACGTGGCCACCGGCGAGGCACTGCTCGGCGACATCGTGCGCTGGCGGCGGGCCAACCAACCGGGGGGACCCAACGCCGGATCGGTGTTCACCAACCCCCCCGGCGACTCGGCCGGACGGCTCATCGAGGCGGCGGGGGCCAAGGGATTGCGCCACGGAAGTGCCGAGATCTCGACCAAGCACGCCAACTTCATCCAGGCCGACCCCGGTGGCCGGGCCGACGATGTGCTGGCGCTGATGCAGGAGGTCCAGGCCCTGGTCAAGGGCACCTTCGGGGTGACCCTGACCCCTGAGACCCAGCTCCTGGGGTATCCCCGCTGGTCCCCCGAAGCCCTCCCCCCGACCTCCTCGCACGCACCCAACCCTGCAGCGGAGGTCGAGAGTTGAGTGTGCTGACCGAGGCGCCGCCGCCGGCGACGGAGGTCGATCCCCGCATCCGGGCACGGCGGATCGCCGTGCGCCGGGACGAGGGCCGTCAACGGCTCCGGCGCGTCAGCATCCTCGGCGTGGTGCTCGCCGTGGTGCTCGGCGTCTACGGCGTGGTGCACAGCCCGATCCTCGACGTGGACCGCATCGTGGTCGTGGGCAATTCCCACACCGACGGGGCCTCGGTGCTGCGCGCCAGCGGCATTCACCGGCACCGCGCCGTGGTGGACGTCGACGAGTCGAAGGCGCAGACCGGCATCGAGGCGCTCCCCTGGATCGCCACCGCGATCGTGTCGCGACAGTTCCCCGGCACCGTGCGGATCACCGTCACCGAGCGGACCGTGGTGGGTGCTGCGGCGGGCCGGAACGGCACCATCGCGCTGGTCGATCGGGCCAGCCGCGTGCTCTCGGAGGTGGCGGCGGTACCCGAGGGGATCCTGGTGCTCGATGGGGTGAGCGCCCCCGGGGGTCCCGGCACCCAGGCCGAGGGCGACCTCGGCGACGTGCTCACGGTGGCTTCCCAGGTGCCCCCGTCGGTGCGGGCCATGGTGGCGGGGGTCCGCCGGACGGCCACCGGGCTGGAGTTACGGCTGCGGGGGAGTGGCATCGTGCTGCTCGGCTCCGCCAGCGAGTTGCCGGCCAAGCTGCTGGCCACCGCCACCGTGCTGCAGCAGGTCAAGTTGGACAATCCGAACCTGGCCGTGCTCGATGTTCGTGTCCCTTCGGCCCCTTCCTTGACGCGCGGCTAACGGTGCGCGTATTGTCTCGACGGATACTGAAGGTTGATGAAAGTCTCTACCTTTACTTGAGAGTTCAACCACCGGGCCTCGACAAGAGGCCCGGTCGTCGCGTTGGAGCGTGCGCATGTCGGTGAACAACCCCCAGAACTACCTGGCTGTCATCAAGGTGGTCGGTGTCGGTGGCGGCGGTGTCAACGCCGTGAACCGGATGATCGATGCCGGGCTCAAGGGCGTGGAGTTCATCGCCGTCAACACCGATGCCCAGGCACTGCTGATGTCGGATGCCGACGTGAAACTCGACATCGGCCGTGAGCTCACCCGAGGTCTCGGTGCGGGCTCGGATCCCGAGGTCGGCCGTCAGGCTGCCGAGGCGCACCGCGAGGAGATCGAGGAGGTGCTCAAGGGCGCCGACATGGTCTTCATCACGGCGGGCAAGGGCGGTGGCACCGGCACCGGCGGCGCCCCGGTGGTGGCCGAGATCGCCAAGTCGCTCGGCGCGCTGACCATTGGCGTCGTCACCCGCCCCTTCGCCTTCGAAGGCCGGCGCCGTTCGGTCCAGGCCGAGCAGGGCATCCAGCGCCTCAAGGAGAAGGTCGACACCCAGATCGTCATCCCCAACGACCGCCTGCTCACCGTCTCCAACGAGAAGACGTCGGTGCTCAACGCCTTCAAGATGGCCGACGAGGTGCTGTTGCAAGGCGTGCAGGGCATCACCGATCTCATCACCACGCCCGGCCTGATCAACACCGACTTCGCGGATGTGAAGATGATCATGTCCAACGCCGGTTCCGCCCTCATGGGCATCGGCTACGGCGCCGGCGAGGGTCGGTCCCTCGCTGCCGCCCGGGCTGCCATCTCCTCGCCCCTCCTCGAGGCGTCCATCGAAGGCGCCCGGGGCATCCTGCTGAACATCTCCGGCGGCAGCGACCTGGGCCTGTTCGAGGTGAACGAGGCGGCCGAGGTCATCCACGGGGTGGCCCACCCGGACGCCAACATCATCTTCGGCGCCGTTATCGACGACGAGATGGGCGACGAGGTCCGCGTCACGGTGATCGCGGCCGGCTTCGACCGCTGGGCGGGTCGTGAGGATGCGCCGCGCAAGGTCGGCGCCACCACCGGTCCCGCGGGCGCGGGCCGCAGCGATGTGTTCGGCGACGACGACCACGCCGATGACGACGACGATCTCGACGGCGACGACGAGTTCGACGTGCCGAGCTTCCTGAAGTAGTCCTGCGCCCCACCCGTTGCTGTCGCAGTTCGGGCCCGTCAGAAGTGACGGACGCACCGTGAGCGCCACCGGGTTCGACGCTGCGCTCGCCCGGCTTCGGGCGCGGATCGAAGCGACCGGCACCGACCCGGCCGCCGTCACCCTGGTGGCGGTGACCAAGGGTCATGGGGCCGAGCGCGCCGCCGAGGCTGCCACCGCCGGGATCATGGATCTGGGGGAGTCCTACGCCCAGGAGTTGCTGCCCAAAGCCGCCGCGCTCGCGACGGCGGGCGTGAAGGTGCGGTGGCACTTCCTGGGCCAGGTGCAGCGCAACAAGGTCAAGGCGCTGGCGCCGCACGTGCACCTCTGGCAATCGCTCGACCGCATCGAGGTAGCCGAGGCCATCGCCCGCCATGCACCCGGCGCCGGGGTGCTCGTGCAGGTGAACCTCACCCAGGATGCTGCTCGGGGTGGCGTGGGCTTGGCGCAGGTCCCCGCCCTGGTCGAACAGGCCGCGGCGCTCGGCCTCGACGTGCGGGGGCTGATGGCGGTCGGCCCGCCGGGCCCGGCCGAGGCGTCGGTCGCCGGGTTCGAGGCCGTGGCGACGATGGCCGATCGGCTCGCCCTGGCGGAGCGATCGATGGGCATGTCGGGCGATCTCCAGGTGGCACTCCGTTCCGGAGCCACCATGCTGAGGGTCGGTTCAGCACTTTTCGGTCCCCGTGCCGACGGTCCGCGTCCTGAGCCGCAGGTCATGGGAGACTAGGGTTTCGACGGATCCGGAAGGGGTTCGACTGATGTCGATGTTGCGAAAGGCGATGACGTATCTCGGGCTTGGCCCAGACGACGAGTACGACGACTACGACGTGGTCGAACCTGCTCGTGCTGCGCCCCCCGAGCGGGTCATGCGACCGCCGGTGGCGCCCCGGCCCCGTCCCGTGCAGGGGCGGGACGATACAGATGCAGAGGTTGCAGTGGTGGGGTCCGTACGCCGTCTCGAGGCGCAACCGGTGGAGAGCAGCTACAGCCCCGGCACGGTGGGCGCCGCCACGAAGCCTCGATCCCCGGTGGTCCGTGCCATTCCGGCGCCCTCGACCGCAAAGCCACACGTGGTGTCGCCCCGCTCCTTCAACGAGGCGCAGGAAGTGGCCGACAAGTTCAAGAACAACGTGCCGGTCATCGTCAACATGCAGGCCATCGACCGAGAGCTGTCCCGGCGCCTCATCGACTTCGCCAGCGGCCTCTGCTACGGCCTCGGTGGCGGGATGGAGAAGGTGGCCAATCAGGTGTACCTCCTCACCCCCTCCAACGTGGAGGTGTCGCCCGAGGAGCGCCGCCGCCTGGCCGAGCGCGGCCTGCTGGACTGAGCTCGCACCCCTGTGAACGAACTGCTCTGCAAGCTCATCCAGCTCTACGTGCTCGTGCTGCTGGTGCGGATTGCCTTGTCGTGGTTCCCCATCCAGCGCGGCACCGCGCTCGATTCGGTCAACAACTTCGTGCGATCCCTCACTGAACCGGTGCTGGCGCCGCTGCGGCGCGCCTTGCCGCCGGCGGGGATGTTCGACCTCTCCCCGATGGTCGTTTTCTTCGGTCTCCTCGTGCTGCAGGGCATCGTCTGCACCGGTTGAGCATCCCTGATCGGCACAAAGGGCGCCGCTAGCATTCGCCCATGGATGTGACGCCCCAGGTCATCAACGAGGTCGAGTTCCACCAGAAGAAGATCGGTGGCTACGACCCCGACGAGGTTGACGACTTCCTGGAGCGCGTGGCCGTCGCCGTGGGCGAGATGCAGGCCCGGGTGCGCGAGCTCAGCGATCGGGCCCAGGCTGCCGAGCGGCGCAACATCGAGTTGGAGGGCCGCCTCAAGCAGGTGATCGCCAAGGCCGAGGCCGCACCCACTCCCGCGGCGGCAGCGCCGATGACGGGTGGCGACATCGAATCGGGCACCGAGACGATCACGCGCACCCTGGTGCTGGCCCAACGGACCGCCGACGCGGCCGTGGCCGAGGCCCGCGAGGAGGCTCAGCGCATCGTCGCCGACGCAGAGGCGGCCGCACGGAAACTGATTGTCGAGGCCGAGGTCAACGCCCGCAGGGCGAGCGAGGAGGCACGTACGCGCCTCGTGAGCGAGATCGTGGCCCTGGAGGAGACCCGAGACGGCCTGCGTGCCGACCAGAGCATCCTGGAGCGACACCTCGACGAGCAGCGCCTGCGCCTGCGCAGCGCCATCGCCGACTTGCAGCGCCTCGTCGACGATCCCAGCCGGTTGCGCCAGTCGCCGCCTCCGACCCTTCCCTCCCGTGGCCGTCCCGCCTTCATCGAAGAGGAGTTGCAGGCCGCGTCCAGCACCGGCGCCGACGAGACCGCGACGACCCCCGAAGTCGATAAACCCCCGAGCGAGGTCGACACCCGGGTCGCCGCCGAAGCCGGCACCGACGCCGAGGTCAACGTGAAGGTCGAACCGGCGGCTTCGGGCGCAACTGCCGGCGAGGACGAGTGGGCCGCCGGCCCCGCCGAGGAGGAGTTCATCGACCTTGCCGAGGATGAGTCGGTGGCGGTCGACCCCCGTCCCAGTGGCGGCGTCGTGTTCACCGTGCCGGACGAGGTGGAGGAAGCACCCGCCGTGCGCCTCTTCGACGATGCCACCGCGCCGGATCCCGCGCCCGAGGAGGAAGAGGCCTGGAGCCGCTTCGTGGGCGCCGCCACCGAGGGCCCTGCGCTCAGCTTCGACGCGACGGGCGACGACGCGTATCTCACCGAACTCCGGCGCGCGATGGCGACCGGCGGCGGCTCCGGAGGTCGCAACCCACTGCGGCTGGACGACGCCGAGCAGGCTCGACCTCGCTTCGGCCGCCGGCGCTGATCAGCCCGAAAAATCGTCGTTCGCAGCGGCGGGTTCTCCTTGGCGGCCTCGGGCTGCCTAGGATGCCCGCCGCATTCGCGTTGAAGGGAATGGTGATCTCTTGCTCGTCCTAGTGAGCTTCGGACTGGTGCTGGTGGCAACGGTGCTGCTCGTGCTGGGCTTCGTCCAGGGTGGTCTTGGTTTTATCTATGGGTCGATTGCTTTCAGCGTCGCGGCAGCTGCCGTGTTGTTCGTGGCCGTCCGCATGACGAAGCCCAAGACGGCCCCCGCCGCGGCGCCCACGCCGCTGGTGCCCGATCCCGAACCGGCCGTCGAAAAGGAGCCTGTGCTCGTCGGTGCCGGTGCGCCCACGCGCCAGCAGCCGGTGGCCCGGCCCAGCCGGCCTGCGGCCGTCGAACCCGAGCCTCAGGAGGAGGAATGGATCGCGGCCGACGAGGATGACGCCTGGGACGAGCCCGAGGAAGGATGGGCCGAGGACGAGGACGAAATCGCCGACTACGACGGCCACACAGAGGGCGAGGGCGGCGCTGAGCAGGAGCTCGAGTGACCCAGCGCCGACGACGTCGAGGTGGTGGCGGTCG
>JANMIX010000705.1:0-4132 GCA_031376015.1 Acidimicrobiia bacterium
CGAGGAGCGCCTCCAGCGCGGCACGGTTGGCGAGGTAGGTCTCCTCGTGCACGTCGACGTGGGTGCTCAGGACTGGCACACATCCTCCCTGTTGCTTCCGGTGTCCGGCGAACGGTTCAGATCGATCTCCCTATGCTGCCCGTATGGATGCCGGGACTCGGAACTGGGGACGTTGGGGCGACGACGACGAGCGGGGCACGTTGAATCTCGTGACCGACGACGTGGTGCGAGCGGCTGCGTCGGTGGTGCGCACCGGCAAGGTCTACTCGCTGGCCCTTCCGCTGGAGAAGCAGTCGACCCCGCCGATCGGCATCCGGGAGGCGCCGCAGCGGCTCACCCTCACCGCCCCCACCGATATGGCCACCTTCACCGGCCTGGGCATGCCCGAAGGCACGGGCAGCAGTGAGGACGTGCTCATCCTCCCGTCTCACTCGGTCACCCACATCGACGCGCTGTGCCACGCCCACCGCGACGGGTCCATCTACAACGGCTTCACCGTCGATGCGTTCGAGCCGCACCGCGGCGCCTCGCGCTGCGCCATCACGGCCATGGGCCCGCTGGCCACGCGCGGAGTGCTGCTGGACGTGGCGGCACACGCCGGGGTGGCCAATCTGGAAGGCGGTCACGTGATCACCGCCGACGAACTGGCCGCCTGCGCCGCCGCGCAGGGCACGGAGATCCGCGCCGGCGATGCTGTCCTGGTGCGCACCGGCTACCTGCAGCGGTGGCTCGGTCGCGGGCATGTGGACATCGGGTGGCAGCAACCGGGTCTGGGTCTCTCTGCAGGCGAGTTCCTGGTCGACCATGACGTGGCTGCGGTGGGAGCCGACAACTCGGCGGTCGAAGCGATCCCCTTCGACGACAACCAGTTCATGGGGCTGCACATGGCACTGCTGCGGGGCGCGGGAATGCCCTTGATCGAGCACCTGGCGTTGGAAGATCTGGCGGCGGACGGCGTGCACGAGTTCCTCTTCGTCTGCACGCCGCTCCCCGTGCCGGGTGCCACCGGGAGCCCCGTTGCCCCCGTCGCCATCGCCTGACCACTGCTCGCGCCGGGAAAGAGGAGTCCCTAGAGTGCCCGGTCGCGCCGCCGCTGTGGAGGCCGGGCAGGGGGTTCCTCATGTAGTTGACCCTCGGACAGGTTGCGGTCGTGACCTGCGCTGCAGGCGGTATCGGACTCGCCTTGGCAGAACGGTTCGCCCGCGCCGGCCTGCACGTCGTGCTGGCGGACGTGGATGAATCAGCGCTGGAGGCTGCGGCCGCCGCGGTCGGTGCTCACGGGGTCGAAACGCTGTGCGTGCGCACCGACGTGCGCGACGAGGTTTCGGTCCAGGCGTTGGCGGCGGCGACCCTCGAGCGATTCGGGGCGGTGGACGTGCTGTGCAACAACGCCGGTGTGGCCGGTCAGGGCGATGCCTGGTTCGGTCCACTGAGCACCTGGGAGTGGGTGCTCGGCGTGAACCTCTACGGCGTGGTGCACGGGGTGCGGGCGTTCCTTCCCACCCTCATGACCCGTCCCGCCGCCCACATCGTGAACACGGCCTCGATCGCCGGGCTCGTGCCGGGGTTCTCCCCGGCCTATGACGCCAGCAAGCACGCCGTGGTCGCCATGACCGAGGACCTCTACTCGATGATGGCGGCACTGGGGCTTCCGGTCGGTGTCAGCGTCCTGTGTCCGGGTTGGGTCCGAACCGGGATCCTCGATTCCGAGCGCAACTGGCCAGCGGACCTCGGCGACAAGCCCGATCCTGGGCTCGCCGCGGCGGTCACGATTCCTCACGTCCGGCGGGCCATCGACGAGGGCACCACGCCTGCGGCCGTCGCCGATCTGGTGGCCGGCTGCATCGAGGAGAACCGGTTCTGGGTGTTCCCCCAGGACGAGTTCCTCGAGCTGGCCATCCGCCGCTGGCACACGATCGCCGAGCGCCAGAACCCCGAACAGGGAGTGGATGTGCCCGGCCTGCCGCCCGCCGCCCAACTGGCCGCCGAGGTGGCCGCACTCCTCATGCCTCCGGCGGAGTGAGACTCGTCGCGCCGGGTACGGGTGTCGTCCCGTTCTAGGGTCGACCCTCGAGGAGGAGTCCCATGTTCTCGACCGTGATGTCACCGATCGCCACCGAACCCACCATCGTGCGCGGTGGCCTCACCTGGCTTGACTGGACCACGGCGGCCGGCTTCCTCGCCGCCGGGCTCCTCCTTGGCACCGTGGCACGCCGTGTGGTCCAGCGGGCGCTGCGACGCGCCGAGGCGCCGCCCGCGGCGGCCAACGTGATCGGCCGCGTCATCTACGCCGCGGTGGTGGTGCTGGGCCTCTCCTACGCGCTGACTCGCCTCGATGTGCAGATCGGCCCGCTGCTCGGCGCCCTCGGCGTCGGCGGGATCGCGGTTGCCTTCGCCCTACAGGACATCCTCGAGAACCTCATTGCCGGTGTCATGCTGCAGACCCGACGCCCCTTTGTGGCCGGCCATCAGATCGTCACCACGGGCTATGAAGGGATCGTCGAGCAGGTGAACTCCCGATCCACCGTGCTGCGTACCTTCGATGGCCGTTCGGTCCACCTCCCGAACTCCACGGTGCTGACCAACCCGTTGGAGAACCGCAGCGTCTATCCGCTCCGTCGGGTGACGATGCGCGTCAGGGTCGCCCATGGCACCGACCTTCGCCAGGCCCGCGATCTGCTGCGATCCGCGCTGGCGGGCATGACCCAACTGGCTCCCTCTCCGCCGCCCGAGGTGTTCCTCGACGGGTTCGTCGATCTGGGCGTCGACGTGGTGTTGCGGTTCTGGCATGAGCCGCGCACCGTGGATGAGTCCGCCGCCCGAGATGCGGTGGTGCTGGCGGTGGACGGAGCCCTGACCAGCGCCGGCATCGCGGTCGCCACCGCTCCCGTCGCCTCGCGGCCATCCGAGGGGCCCTGAGGCGCGAGCCGCGGGCCGGTGGCGGTTCAGCTGAGGGGATAGACGACCTCGTGGCGAATGCCGAGTTCAATCACGATGACGTCGGCCTGTTCATCGAAGAATTTCGCCGCGCCGTCGGCCCCGGAAGCGCGCTCGACCGAGGCAGCGGCGCGCAGCGCCCACAGTTCCTCGATGCGCGACGAACCCTCGGCCGCGGCCAGCGACACCTGCAGCCGGCGGCGGGCCTCACCCAGGTTTCCTTGCTGGGCCTGAGCCAGACCTGCGACCCGCTCGATCGCCGGGCTCAACCAGGTGAGTGAGCCCAATCGCTGAGAGCCCGCCTCCGCCCGGTGGGCGGCGGCGGCCGCCTCCTCACTGCGTCGCTGCAACAGGCGCATCTCGGCTTCGCGGATGTCGACCTCCACCACCATCTCCGAGTGTCCGATGCTGCCCCAACGTTCGCGGGCCTCGAGTAGATGGCCGGCGGCATCCTCGTCCCGGCCCATCCGGTACTCGACCCGGCCGAGGTTGCCCACCGCCGCGGCCAGACCGAACTCGTAGCGCACCCCTCGCGCGGTGGCCACGATGTCGAGCAGCAACTCCCTGGTGCGCTCCAGCTCGCCGCGGTCGGAGAGGATCTCGGCCAGGTTCGACTGCAGGATGATGAGGTTGTTCACGTCGCCCGCCTGCTCGGCCAGCTGCGCGGCCCGTGTGTACAACTCCACCGCCAGGGACCACGAACCTTCGTAGTAGGCATCGATGGCGCGCCCGCCCAGGGCGCGGGCCATGCCCCGATGGTCACCGATCCGCTCGAAGATCGGTAGCGCTCGATCGTGCCACTGGTCGGCCTCGGTGTCGCCCTGGTCGGTGAGCGCACCGGCCAGCATCGTCATGGCCCGGGCCGCGGCCGAGTCGAGCCCGTGGGCCAGGGCGAACGAGATCGTGCCGCGCAGCAGGTTCGTGGCGCGCCGAAGTCGCTGCAGCCGCAGGAGCGTCTGGGCTCGGCCCAGCTCGAGTTCGGCTCGCGCCGCGGCGGCATCAGCACCGGAGAGTTGCGCCTCTTCCAGCAGTTGCAGGCCCGCTCGGTACCACCGCAACGAGGCCGGGTACCGGGACGCCAGTTGGCGCACCGTGCCTCGACGTTCGTGCAATCGGGCCAGCTCCAGCGGATCTGCGGTGAGCCATGCGGCGCGGCGCAGCGCCTTGTCGGCCTCCTCGAGGTCGTTGGTGAGTT
>JANMIX010000748.1:0-2365 GCA_031376015.1 Acidimicrobiia bacterium
CGATGAGCTCCTCCACGATGGTCGCTTCGTTCTCGGTCAGGGCCTTGGCCATGGGGGCGAAGTGGGCAGCCAGCTCGGCATCGTCGGTCTGTGCGGCCAGCGCCTGGGCCCAGTACAGCGCCAGGTAGAACTGGCTGCCCCGGTTGTCGAGCTCGCGCACCTTGCGCGACGGCGACTTGCGCCGGTCGAGCAGTTCGCCGGTGGCGGCGTCGAGGGTGTCGGCCAGCACCTTGGCCTTGGGGTTACCGGTCACGTTGCTGAGGTGTTCGAAGGACACGGCCAGGGCCAGGAACTCACCGAGGGAGTCCCACCGCAGATGGTTCTCCTTCACGAACTGCTGCACGTGCTTGGGTGCGGACCCGCCGGCGCCGGTCTCGAAGAGGCCGCCCCCGTTGATGAGGGGCACCACCGAGAGCATCTTGGCGCTGGTGCCCAACTCCAGGATGGGGAACAGGTCGGTGAGGTAGTCGCGCAACACGTTGCCGGTGACCGAGATGGTGTCGAGGCCCTGGCGGATGCGGGCGAGGGAGAACTTCGTGGCCTGCAGCGGCGCCATGATCTCGATCTGCAGCCCGTCGGTGTCGTGGTCGGCCAGGTAGCGGTGGACCTTGGCGATGATCTGGGCGTCGTGCGCCCGGGTCTCGTCGAGCCAGAACACGGCGGGGGCGCCGGTGGCCCGGGCCCGGGTGACGGCCAGCTTCACCCAGTCCTGCACGGGGATGTCCTTGGCCTGGCACATCCGCCAGATGTCGCCGGTGGCCGCCGTGTGTTCGAAGACCACGCCGCCCGCCCGATCGACCACCCGCACCACGCCCTCGGCGGGGATCTCGAAGGTCTTGTCGTGCGAGCCGTATTCCTCGGCCTGCTGGGCCATGAGCCCCACATTCGGCACCGACCCCATGGTGGAGGGGTCGTAGGCGCCGTGTGCGATGCAGTCCTCGATCACGGCCTGGTAGACGCCGGCGTAGCAGGCGTCGGGGATGACGGCCTTGGTGTCCTGCTGCTCGCCCGCCGCGTTCCACATCTGTCCCGAGGTGCGGATCATGGCGGGCATGGAGGCGTCCACGATGATGTCGCTGGGGACGTGCAGGTTGGTGATGCCCTTGTCGGAGTCGACCATGGCCACCGCCGGGCCCGCCTCGTAGGCGGCGGCGATGCCGGCCTCGATGGCGGCTCGTTCGGCCTCGGGCAGGTTGGTGATGGCCTCGAGCACCTGGGCCAGCCCGTCGTTGGGGTTGGCTCCGACCGACTGCAGGGCGGCGCCGTGCTGGGCGAACACATCGGCGAAGAACGTCTTCACGGCGTGGCCGAACATGATCGGGTCCGAGACCTTCATCATGGTGGCCTTGAGGTGCAGGGAGAACAGGACGTCCTTGGCCTTGGCGTCGGCCATCTGCTCGCGCAGGAACCGCACCAGAGCGGCGGTGTTCATCACCGTGGCGTCCACGATCTCGCCCGCCAGCACCGGGGTCGACGCCTTGAGCACCGTGACGGTTCCGTCGGCGCCGACGTGCTCGATGCGCAGGTCGTCGTCGGCGGCCATGGTGGTGGACTTCTCGTTGCTGCGGAAGTCGTCACCGTCCATGTGGGTCACATGGGTCTTGGAGCCCGGCGACCAGGCGCCCATGGAGTGCGGGTTCTTGCGGGCGTACTGCTTCACCGACAGAGGGGCCCGGCGGTCCGAGTTCCCCTCGCGCAGCACCGGGTTCACGGCGCTGCCCTTCACCCGGTCATACCGCAGCTTGATGTCTCGCTCGGCGTCGGTGGTGGGCTCGTCGGGGAACTCGGGCAGGGCGTAACCCTTGTCCTGGAGCTCCTTGACCGCGGTCTTCAACTGGGGGAGCGAGGCGCTGATGTTCGGCAGCTTGATGATGTTGGCCTCGGGCTTCTGCGCCAGGTCGCCCAGTTCGGCCAGCGCGTCGGGAACTCGCTGCTCGGGCGTGAGGTACTCCGAGAAGTTGGCGAGGATGCGGCCAGCCAGGGAGATGTCCCGGCTCTCGATGGCCACGTCGCACGGCGCGGCGAAGGCCTCGATGATGGGCAGGAACGAGTACGTGGCCAGCGCCGGCGCCTCGTCGGTGAAGGTGTAGATGATCTTTGCGGTCACAGTTCGGATCTTCCGTTGTCGGGTCGCTGCGGACGCGGCGTGGGGCGGCCAGAGACTACCGAGCACCGCCTGCGGTCCGTATCCAGCAGGGGAGCGTGGTGTGCTCATCCGCCGTCCAGAAGCTCACCCGCACGGGGTCGCCGATGGCGACGCGGTGCTCGGCGGCGGTTCCGGGCGCCGCGCCGGACGCGTCCACGACGGGCCCGACGAGGCGGATCGTGGGGTCGTCGTCGAGGGTGACGACCACCACCTCGTAGG
>JANMIX010000751.1:0-3481 GCA_031376015.1 Acidimicrobiia bacterium
GCCGATCGAGCCCGCCGCGCCCACCACCGAGCAGCCCGAGACACCGAGCTGCCATCATGACCAACACAACCCAACCCGCCGCCGTTCCCTGTGGTCTGAATCAACCCGGGATCCGTCGCGAAGAGTCAGACACACCTCAGCCCCGAGTTCGCGGCCGACTACACCGTGCACGGTGCTCGCCTCGGCGGTCCCGCGCAGGCCGAGCGTGACCGCGTCGCGGCGTTCGCCAACGTCGCCCCCGGCGACGAACTTCCCGCGTAGCGCTCGGCAGGTGGGCCGTGACGGCCCTGCGCCCTGGGCCGTGCCATGGGATCAGGCGCGTCGAGCTCGACTCACGAACCGCCCCGGAACCGTCCCCGAACGGTCGAGCGTGCTTACTCGACCGTGACCGTGCCGGTGATCGACGGGTGGATCGTGCAGCGGTACGTGTAGCGGCCGGACGTACCGAAGGCGACGTCGCCGGTTGCGTCGCCCGCGATCCTCAGGTCGGGTGGTGCCTTGCCGGGTGCCGCCGTGAAGGCGAGGACATGCGGTGCACCGGCGGTGTCGTGCCAGCGCACCACGGTACCGAGCGCGATCGTGAGCTGGGTCGGCGACGCGGCGGTGACAGTGAGCTCCACCTGGGTGCCCGTTGGTTGGGTGGTGGTGGCGGGTGTCCCGGATCCGTACGGATGATCGGATCCGGAACACGCCGTCAGTAGGCCGACGAGCCCGGCGAGGACCAGTCGCCTCGGGACGGCCCTAGCGGAGCGCAATCTCGACCGTGTGGAAGGTTCCGTCGTCGAGCTTGACGCCGATCTGCCAGTAGCGACCCGACTGCACAGCCACCGTCTTGTAGTCGTACTGGTACTTGGTGCCGTCGTAGGAGTACGTGATCGGCGTCGTCGGCGGCGGCGTCGAGTACAGCGCCGGGTTGGGTGCCCCGGAGGTCGATGCTCCCGCCTGTGGCAGCAGCCACACCGGCGCTGCGGCCGCCGTTATGGGGGTGCCGTCGGCACGCCGCAGGATGAACTTCACCGGAACGGTGCTACCCGCCTTGAAGCTCGGTGCCGTTGACGTCTGATGACCCTGCGCCGAAATCGGCGCTAGGAACCCGTCGAAGATGTAGCCCACGGTGAAGGTGGCAACGACAGTGGTGGTGTTGCCGGCCCGATCCGTCGCCCTGGCGGTATAGGTGAACGACCCCACGCCGTTGCTGTTCCCGCCGGTCAGGACCCCGACGCAGGGACCGGTGAGCCCGGAAAGTGTGTCGGACGCAGAGCACGAAGGTGGTGGTGCGCTGCCCAGTGCATACGTCGCGCCGTTGGTCACCCCATTGATGTTGACGATCGGGGGGTTGCCATCGATGTTGATCCCGGTGACGGTGGCGGACGCCATGTTGCCCGCCGTGTCGATCGCCGTCCCGCTCGCCGACTGATTTGTGCCATTGCCGGTGAGCACGATGTCGCCAGGGCAGACCGCGAGACCCGAGAGTGCGTCGGCACAGGTGAAGTGGACGGTGACCGGGCCGTTGTACCAGCCGTTGGCGTTGGGCGCGGTCGTCGCCGCCGCGCTGACGGTTGGCGGCGTGCGATCAAGCTTGACGGTCACCTGGTCCGTGCCGGTGTTGCCCGCGTAGTCGCTTGCCTGACCGTGGACCACCGTGCCCGCCGTCTCCGTGGTGAGCAGTCGATCGGGGGTGACGGTGATGGGGTCGACGCCGCTACCACCGGCGTCGTCCGTTGCGTCGAAGTGCACGGTCGTGTCGCTCGCGCTCCAACCTGCTGCATTGGGTGTGGGTGCGACGACGTGGGCGACCACGGGCGCCAAGTTGTCGTACGTCACGACGGTGGAATGCTGCGGCTCAGCGTTGCCGGCGAGATCCGTGGCGTAGAAGTACACGGTGCTCGAACCCGAGCCAAGGGGGAAGGTCACTGCGACGTCGGCATGATCGCCGGCGACCGTCACCGGCGCGCCGCTGTCGACCCGATAGGTAATCGATTGAACCCCGGATCCATTGGGGTCGGTCGCGTCGAGTGCGACCGTCGCGTTGGAGCCACTGCACGCGGCAGGTCCCCCGGTGCAGGTCAGAGCGGCGCTCGTCGATGGCGTGTGGCTGTCGATGTTGATGCCTGTCAGCGTGAACGTCGCGGCGTTGCCCGCCATGTCGTCTGCCGTACCGGCGGCCGACTGGTTCGTGCCGTCGCTACTGAGTACGAGATCACCGGGGCATAGTGCGATCCCCGAGAGTGCGTCGGTGCAGGTGAACCGAACAGTGACTGCGGAGGAGTACCAGCCGTTGGCGTTCGGCGACCGTGGCGAGCCGTCGGACGGGTTGACCACTTCTGCGGTGATCGTGGGCGCGTGCCGGTCGATGTTCACTGCCGGAGCGCTCGTGGCGGTCGTGATGTTGCCGGCGCGATCAGACACCGTCGCCCCCGCGGTGAGCGCCGCGCCTTCCCCGCTGATGATCGAATCGGCAGGGCTCGTCGTCGGGTCGATGCCGGAGAGCGCATCACTCGCCGTCCAATGGATCGTGACGTCGCCGTTGTACCAATCGGCCGCGTTGGGTGAGGTCATGGCGGTACCCGACAGGGTCGGCGCGCCGAGATCGATGCTGACCGGGCCAGACGTCGTCTGCGAGGAGTTGCCGAAGTTGTCGACGGCGGTGCCGGTGACGACTTGTCCGGCCCCCTCGTCGTTGAGCACAACGTCGGGACCGCAACTCGACACCCCCGAGTCGTCGTCACAGTGGAATGTCACCGACACAGGACCGTTGTTCCAGCCGAACCCGTTCGGGGCCGGACTGACCGACGAAGTGATCGAGGGCGGTGTCGTGTCGCTCTCGGTGGACGTCCGTGCAACGGCCGCTCGGTAGAAGGCTCCGGTCGAGGGTGAGGTTGCCTCCGCGTAGAAGGTCGTCGCGCTCTGGCCTGCCGGGATCGTCATGTTCAGGTGGTACGTGCCGTCGGCGGCCACCTGGACCGGGGGGAGGAAGGTGCCATCGAGGGTGCGAATGTTCACCTGCTCGTTGGGCGAGAAGCCCGTCATGTCCACGGCGACGGATGCGTTCTCGTCGCCTGCCGAGGGCGTGACGGTGACCAGGCGAGGGCTCCGTACGACCGCGGCGGTGTGTTGGGTCGGTCGGGTGCGACTGCGGATGGTGGTGAGGAGTTGTGCGCCGGTGCCGTCGGGGGCGGTGGGGATGGTTTGTTGGAGTTGGTAGTTGCCGTTGCTGTCCGCGGCAGTCCCCGGGGGCAGGGCCGAACCGTCGAGGCGTTGGACGTCGAGCACCTCGTTGGGGGCCCAGCCGCTGGTGGTGAGGGTGGAGGTACTCCCCCCGACACCGAACCCAGTGAAGAGTGTGCTGAGAACGGGGCTCCGGGCGAAGGCGGCGGTGTACGACATTGGTTGAGTTGTGCTGTGGATGGTGGTGAGGAGTGAGGTGTGTCTGACTCTTCGCGACGGATCCCGGGTTGATTCAGACCACAGGGAACGGCGG
>JANMIX010000756.1:0-1528 GCA_031376015.1 Acidimicrobiia bacterium
CCCCAAGGTCTCCTACCGCTTCGATCTCGCCCTCGAGGCGCCGCCGTGGCCGAACCCCTGGTATCAGTGCCTTCTCACCGGCGCACACGAGGTGGGGGGCGAGCGGCGGGTCTACCAGGTGATGCCCTACTCGGGCCAGAGCGAGGGCGGCCAGCGCTTCACCGACCTGAACGTCCAGGTGGCCGACGCCCGCTCGCGTCGCGGGGCGGTGCGCCTGCAGAGCCGAGACCCCGCCGATCAGCCGGTGATCGAGATGGGCTGGTTCCTCGACCCGAGTGACCGTGCCGCCGCCATCGCCGCAGGGAAGCGCCTGATGGAGGTCGCCCGCGCGGGTCCGCTCACCGGCGTGCTCACGCCCTGGCCGGGCCTCGATGATCCCGACCAGATCCTTCGCACGGTCGAGACCTTCCACCATCCCGTGGGCAGCTGTCGGATGGGGCGCCCAGACGACCCGGATGCGGTGGTCGATGCCTCTGGGCGGGTGCGCGGGCTCGAGGGCCTACGGATCATCGATGCCTCGGTGATCGCCCGTGTGCCCTCGGCCAACACCCACCTGGCGGTGATCGCCCTCGCCGAGCGCCTGTGCGCGGCGATGGCGGGGGGCGAGGGACCCAGCACGACATAAGGTCGGTTGGCGTGCGCTGGACCCACGGACCCGGTGAGGTGCCAGAATCCCGGGTGACACCGATCCTGAGGGGACCCATGCCCGACCTGCCCGCGCCCGCCGACCCGAGCACCAGCTACTCCGCCGTGATCGAGACACCCGCCGGAGAGATCCACCTGGAGCTCTGGCCGGACAAGGCCCCGCAGACGGTGGGCAACTTTGTCGGCCTCGCCCGACAGGGCTTCTACGACGGCACGGTCTTCCACCGCGTGATCCACGACTTCATGATCCAGGGTGGCTGCCCCAAGGGCACCGGCACCGGCGGGCCGGGCTACAACTTCACGGACGAGATCAACGACCAGAAGCTCGTGAACGGGGTCCTCGCGATGGCCAACGCCGGCCCCAACACCAACGGGAGCCAGTTCTTCATCATCACCGCGGCGGCCACCCCTTGGTTGGACGGTGCCCACACCGGCTTCGGACGGGTGAGCGGCGGCGAGGATGTCGTCGGTGCGCTCGGCACGATCCCGACAGGGCCCGGCGATCGCCCGCGCGAGCCCCAGACGATCACCACCATCCGGATCGAGGAGGGCTGACGCCCCCACCGGCAGCATCCTGGGAGGTGACCCTCCTTCGTCGCCCACCGGGTGCGCGCCGCCCGCGGGTGGCGGCGCGGGTCGTGCTGGAAGCGCCCGATCTCGCCGGCGCCCAGCGCGCCGCCGAGGCGGCCCTCGAGGAGCGTCGCTCGGATGAGTCGCGCTGGACCCTCGGGGTGCTGCGACCACTCACCCCGATGGCGCCCGGCACGCACCGCTACCGCGCGACCTTCGCCCTCTGGGAGGCCGGGGAGGATCGCTTCGTGCGGCGCGATGTCCACGGGCTCGACGTCTGGGCCGCCGATGCCCAGAGCGCCCGGCGCCTGGC
>JANMIX010000758.1:0-4369 GCA_031376015.1 Acidimicrobiia bacterium
GGTCGTACTTCCGCACCAGATCGCCGATCCAACCCTTGCCGTTGTGGGCATCCTCCACGTAGGTAGGCAGGTCGGAGGAGAAGTTCGAGGCCTGGTCCACCACCGGCCGGATGAAGGCGTAGAGCATGCCGCCCACCGATCCCATCGTGATGAGGAACACCAGCAACACCGCGATCCCGCGCCGGACTCGCGCCTTGTGCACCAGGAAGTCGACGGGCGGTGTGAGGACCACGGTGAAGAACAGGGCGACAGCCAGCCACACGATGATCCGGCTGGTGGCAAGGAAGGCCTGATAGCCCAGGAACACGACGGCGACCGAACCGATGGTGCCCCAGATGGTGCGCCACGGGACCGGGGATCGGATCGCGCTCGGGCTGGGCGCGTCCTCGGTCATCGACACGCATCGACGGTACGCGGCGATGTTGGGTTGGCGGGGGATGGTCCGGGTAGCGTTCGCCTCGCCATGGGACAGACCATCACCGTTGTGGAACAGCAGTCGTCGCGGCCCGGAATCGTGCGGTTCGAGATCAACCGGCCCCTGTCGGGCACGGGACACGAGCGTTGGGTGGCCGGCGATCCGATCGAGGGCCCTCGGCCGGTGGACGAGGTGGCCCGCCGCCTCTTCGCTCACGGCGGCGTCGATGCCGTGCACATCAATGGCTCGGTCATCACCGTGACCCTGGGCCGCGGCTCGACCGGTGAGGGGCTGCGAGAGGTGGTCGAGCAGTTGTTCCGCTTCTATCCCGACGGGGCCGAACCCCCGCCCGACCCGGTCTGACGCGGTGACCGCGGGGGTGCTGCACACCCCGCTTCGGATCGGGGGCACGACACAGGTCCGCAACCGGCTGTACCGCGCCCCGGTGCTGGAGGGCGCCGGTGATGGCGACGACTGCGTGGACATCTACCGCAGGACGTTCACCGAGAACGCCCGCGCCGGCGCCGGCCTCATCATCCAGGGTTCGTCGTGCCTGGCCCCGGAGGGCCGGACCTCGCCGGGCATGACCCTGGTGGACACCCGCGAGCGGGTGCAGCGCCTCGCACCCATGGTGGCGGCGGTGCAGGCGGAGGGGGCAGCCATCTGGCTGCAGGTCGGCCACGGCGGGCTCTTCGCCATGGAGTCCTGGCACGAGCCCTACGCCTCCGCGCGGCGCGAACCCTTGTGGGCGCCCAGTCCGCTGCGCTGGTGGTTGCGGCCCGTGTTCCGCCGGGCACCGGTGCACGCGCTGGGAACCGAGGAGGTGCGCGCCATCGCCCGCAAGTACGGCGAGGTGGCGATGTGGGCCCGAGAAGCCGGCTACGACGGGATCCAACTGGCATCCTCCAACGCCAAGTTGCTGGATCAGTTCCTGTCGCCGTTCTGGAACCGGCGCACCGACGACTACGGCGGCAGCACCGAGAAGCGGTTCCGGCTGCTGGCCGACATCCGCGCCGCGGTGGCGGAGCGGGCCGGGGCCGACTTCACCTGCACGGTGAAGATCCCCGTGGGCGAGAAGGCACCGCCCCTGGCCCCCCACACCACGTGGGACGAAGGGTTGCGCCTGGCCATGCTGGCCGAGGACGCCGGCTTCGATTCGGTCACGCCGGTGGAAGTCTCCGTATTCCCCGACACCACCCTGACCCGGGGGGAGATCCCGCGGTACTGGGACAACAAGGCGATGGCGGCGCGCATGGCCAAGGCCGCGCCGCGGCGCCTCGAGCGAGAGGTGCTGCGCGCCGGCTACGTGGCCGGCGGATTGCGGGCACCGTTCCGTCCGGTCTGGAACCGTTCGCGGGTCGAGGCCGTGAAGCGCTTGGTCGGGATCCCCGTGCTGGCCGTGGGTGGTATCCGCACCCGGGCCGAAGTCGACGCGTTACTCGAGGGCGGCCACGCCGACATGGTGGGCCTCGGCCGGCCGTTCTACGCAGAGCCGGACCTGCCCCACCGCATCCTGGGCACCGACGGTTCGGCGCCGTCGGCCCCGGCGCGGTGCGTGAACTCGAACCGCTGTGTGCCGGCCCAGATGCTGGGCATGAAGGGTGCGTGCTACAACCCCGAAGTGGTGCGTCTGCGGGCTCGCAGCGCCGGGTCCGCCGAAACCTGAGAAGGCGGGGGCGTCCCTCACCCCTCGGGCGCCGGAGGCCTAACCTCGCTGGCGATGCCGTCCCCCTACGAGCCGTCGGCGGGTACCACCTCGTGGAACGCCATCCTCGAACGGTTACACGATGCCGCCGAGCTGGTCGGTACCGATCCGGGCATCCGCCGCATGCTGTCATTGCCCGAGCGTGTGCTCGAGGTGTCCATACCGGTGCGCATGGACGACGGATCGGTGGAGGTCTACACCGGCTGGCGGGTGCATCACGACACCACCCGCGGCCCCGGCAAGGGTGGGCTGCGTTTCCATCCCGATGTCGACGTCGACGAGGTCAAGGCGCTGGCCGCGTCCATGACGTTCAAGACCGCGGTGGCGGATCTCCCCTTCGGGGGTGCCAAGGGCGGCGTGCGCTGCGACCCGACTCAGCTCAGCCTGGGAGAACTCGAACGGCTCACCCGCCGCTTCACCTATGAGATCAGCCCGCTGCTGGGCGCGGATCGTGATGTCCCGGCGCCGGATGTGAACACCGACGGTCGGGTCATGGCCTGGCTCATGGACACGCTGTCGATGACCACCGGTCAGCACCAGTCGGGTGTGGTGACCGGGAAGCCGTTGTCGATCGGCGGCACCAGAATGCATTCCGGCGCGACCTCCGCCGGGGTCGTGGTGTGTGTGCGGCAGGTGTTCGCCACTCTGGGGCTGCGCCTCACCGGGGCCCGGGCCGTGATCCAGGGCTTCGGCAAGGTGGGCGGACCGCTGGCCTTCCTGCTCTCCTCGGCCGGCATGCGGGTGGTGGCCGTGAGCGACGTGGGTGGTGCCGTGCTCAACGAAGGGGGGCTCGACGAAGGCGCGCTGGCCGAGTATGTGGCGGGGGCCGGCGGGGGGTCGGTGGCGGGTTTTCCCGGCGGTGAGTCCATCGACGACGACGCGTTCTACTCCTTGCCCTGTGAGCTGTTCGTGCCCGCCGCGTTGGGTGGCGTGCTCACCGAGGCCGTGGCCCAGAAGCTGGCGGCGAAGGTCGTCGTGGAAGCAGCAAATGGCCCCACAACTCGGGCGGCGGAGCCGGTGTTGGAGGATCGGGGCATCGTGGTGGTACCCGACATCCTGGCCAACGCCGGTGGCGTCACCGCCAGCTACTTCGAGTGGGCGCAGAACCGACAGGGTTACGCCTGGGAGGAGGAGCTGGTGGCCGAGCGTCTCCGCTCCCGCATGGAGTCCGCCTTCGACCACGTGTGGGCCCGCTCCGAGAGCCTGGGTGTCTCGATGCGCCGGGCCGCGTTCGCCGTGGCCCTCGAGCGCGTCTCGGCCGCCATCGAGGCTCGCGGCCTGTTCCCCTGAGAAGGGTCGAAGGGGCAAGCGTCAAGCCCCACCGGACCCCACGCCCCCGGAGTCATAGGAGTCCCAGGAGCCCTAGGCGTCGCTACGGCGTGAACTCCTCGACGATCATGTCCTTGAACGACGGGGGCCCGTCGAACACCTCGGCCATCGTGGCTCGGGCCGCGGTCAGCCCTTCGGCGCGGCGGGGGTCCTGCTCCCGTGCCCGGGCCATCTCCTCGTTCTCGAACACCACGAGCATCGTGAGCGAGTTCGGGTCGTTCTGATCGCGCATTGCCAACGTGCGAATGAGCCCTGAGTCGGGTTGCTCGGCGTCGCGGAGTTGTTGCATGAGCGTCTTGAGCCCGGCGTCGCTCCCGTCCTTGATCTGTGTCGTGATCATCTGTGCCCACATTGTGCAAAACCTCCGTTTTGATGACCTTCGGCGGCATCTTGCCCCAAAGAGGGGGCTTTGGGGCGGGCGGATCGCGACCCCGGAGGGGAACCCGTGCCCAGTTGACGTGAACGAACAGACGTTCGATACTCGGGACCATGCGGAGCGAAGGGGTCCTGGCCTCGACGGTGCAGGGTGCGGCGATGTCTGTGGGCGTCGCGGGCGGCCTCGAGGATGCCGCCCGGGGGCGGGCGCTGCTGGACGCGGTCGCCGATCGGGCCCGTCCCGTGGCCCTGGCCCGCGAGCACGTGTTGCCGGTGCGGCCACCGCTCGAGGGTCTCCTGCCCGACGGTCTGCGCCGCGGCACCACCCTGGCCGTCACCGGGTTGGGGGTGGGGGCCACCTCCTTGGCATTGGCGGTGCTGTCGGGCCCCATGGCCACCGGTTCCTGGGCGGCGGTGCTCGGCATGACCGATCTGGGGTTGGGGGCCGCGGCCACCCTGGGCGTGGCCTTGGACCGTCTGGTGGTGGTGGCCCTCCGCAGGAAAGATCAAGATGTCGCAGCTTGCCGAAATCGCGCAGGTGAAGA